>CAYOHT010000216.1:0-3711 GCA_964403815.1 uncultured Cocleimonas sp. | reverse complement strand
TGGGCGGAATTGCAGGCGGGATTACGGCTTGGTTGTTGGTTAAGCGTGGGGGATAATATTTATTGTGGAAGGTAATATTATAAAAGCACACCCCCCTAGTTTTACATGATGCTTTATACGCTAGTAAACCTAGGAGTGGTGTGAATTTTAAAACCTTTTATTCGTCCAGTAACTTCTTTAAACGATACAATTCATCTAGCGCTTGCTTGGGCGTGAGTTCATCGGGTTGAATATCTTCTAGTGCGTTTTTAATGTTTTCCGCTGTCTCATCCGTTTCATCCGCAAAGCCATCATCTGTAAAACCTAAATCCAATGACATGGTTTGTCCTTGTTGCGGTGCTTGTCTTGCATCTAGCTCTAACTGGTGCAACTTTTTACGCGCTTGTGCGATTACGTTTTTTGGTACGCCAGCTAACTGCGCTACTTGCAAACCGTAGCTTTGGTTGGCAGGGCCATCTTTTACGCTGTGCAAAAACACAATCTTGTCGCCATGTTCTACTGCATTGATATGTACATTGGCGATGGTGCTTATTTTATCGGGCAGGGCGGTTAGCTCAAAATAATGGGTGGCAAATAATGTGAACGCTTGTTCTTTGATAGCCAAGAATTCGGCGAATGCCCATGCCAATGATAAGCCGTCGAAGGTGCTGGTGCCTCGCCCGATTTCATCCATTAACACTAATGAGTTTTCGGTAGCGTTATTGAGAATATTCGCCGCTTCGGTCATCTCCACCATAAAGGTTGAACGCCCTGTGCTTAAATCGTCGTGCGCGCCGATGCGGGTGAATATCCTGTCGATGGGGCCGATAACAGCGGCTTCGGCAGGTACGTAACAGCCGATGTGCGCCATTAAAACAATCAAGGTAATCTGGCGCATATAGGTCGATTTACCGCCCATATTTGGACCTGTGATCATTAGCATTCGTCGCCCATCATTCATGTTTAAATCATTGGGCACAAAAGGATCATCTAGTGTTTGTTCAACCACAGGGTGTCTGCCAGCGGTGATTTGAATACCTGCTTGATCAGTCAATATTGGGCAGCTGTAATTATTGATAACCGCGCGCTCGGAAAAGTTGGCGAGCACGTCAAGTTCAGCAATATGCTGGGCGGTTTCGCGCAGTGGCAAGATGTGATGCGCTAACTCTTTGAGTAAACTTTCGTACAAGGATTTTTCGCGCGACAGCGAACGTTCACGTGCAGACAGAACCTTATCTTCAAACTCTTTTAACTCGGGCAAAATAAATCGCTCTGCCATTTTTAAAGTTTGACGACGAATGTATTCGGGCGGAATATTTTCGGTTTGGGTGCGTGGAATTTCAATATAAAAACCATGCACGCGGTTGTAAGCTACTTTAAGGCTGGTGATGCCTGTGCGTTCTCTTTCGCGTGTTTCTAAATCCAGCAAATATTGATCTGAGTTTTTGCTTAAATTACGCAACTCATCCAACTCTTCATCATAGCCTTCAGCGATTACGCCACCGTCACGAATTAGCACTGGCGGGTTTTCGATAACCGCTTTATCTAGCAATAAAACCAATTCTTCATGTAAGCCGATATTGCTTTGTAGTGCTTGAATGTGCGGATTATCAATCGGCTGTAAAACGCTATGCAAAGCTGGCACAGTTTTGAGTGAATTATTCAGCGTTGATAAATCACGCGGGCGCGCAGAACCTAAAGCGATGCGCGAAATGATGCGTTCAATATCGCCCACATGACGCAATGATTCGTGGAGCGTTTCGTAATGGTATTGATGAATCAGGCTATCAACCGCTTGGTGACGATTGCGTAATACATTTTGATCGCGTAGTGGCTTGTTCAGCCAACGGCTTAATAAACGCGCGCCCATGCTGGTGGCGGTGTTATCCAAAACGGAAATAAGTGTGTTTTTATGATCGCCCATCAAGCTGCGTTCAAGTTCTAAATTACGACGACTGGCAGCATCCAAAATAATGCCATCATCTGAGCTTTCGACCTGCATACTGTTTATGTGTGGCAGGGCGGTGCGTTGGGTCTCGTTCACATATTGTAATAATGCGCCTGCGGCGATAATAGCGGCGGGTAATTCATCGCAACCAAAACCTGCTAAATCATGTGTGCCAAGTTGCTTGTGTAATAGAGAACGCGCAGTTTCCTCATCAAAATGCCAAGGTGCGCGCTGAGTTGTTGGATAGGTTTCTGAGGGAAGCGTATTTGAGTCTTCTTCAACTAATATTTCAGCAGGGCGTAAGCGTTCAATTTCATTCACTAAGGTTGGGTGATCAGCCACTTGCTGTACATTAAAGCGACCATTACTCAGGTCGATGCAGGCAATACCATAGCTATCATTGTAGCTAGAAACGGACAACAATAAATTATCACGGCGCTCTTCTAATAAGAAATCATCGGTGACCGTGCCAGGTGTAAGAATACGAACAACTTTTCGTTCAACTGGGCCTTTTGATGTGGCTGGGTCGCCAATTTGCTCGACAATACCTACCGATATACCTTGTTTGAGCAGGCGCGGTAGATATTGTTCTGCTGAATGATAGGGGATTCCTGCCATCGGGATTGGTTCGCCATTGGCCTTGCCACGTGCGGTGAGTGTGATGTTTAAAACTTCAGCGGCTTGTTTGGCATCATCAAAAAATAGCTCGTAAAAATCCCCCATACGATAGAACAACAAAAGCTCAGGATTCTCTGATTTGATGCGGAAGTATTGTTGCATCATCGGCGTATGTTGGGGTTTTTCTTTTGCTGTCTTGGTGGTGTTTTTTGGCATTGTTGCTGTATAACCTTTAAGAGCATCATGTAAAAGTGGGGGGGTGTGCTTTCTGTATTATATATCGGACTTTGTCGCTATTAACAGAAATCTAAGCAACTTAATCTGTAGTTACTTGACATCAACCGCCTTGCTGGTTAATTATTGCCCAAAGTAAGAAAATCTAGCTCCGACGATGATGGACAATAATGAGAAATACCCATGTTACTTCCAAGCAATAACCTTGAAAAAGCATTACATAAAGCAGCGGCTGATAATACGCAGGCACCTGCTTTTTACGAAGAGTTAATGGATGCGAAAGTTTTTATTCTTGGCTCACCTGAAGAGGAGGATACGGGAAAATTCACATTGGAAGAAGAACAAGGTTTGATCATCCAACACTGGGAACGTGAAGAAGACAAAAGCCCAGTCGTACCATTTTTCACATCATTGCAAATGTTACAGCAGGCGATTGACATTGATGAGCCTTATTTAGAAATGCCAACCTCGGCGCTTTTTCAGCTCACAATGGGCGCGCCTTTGGTGTTGAATCCTAATTCTGAATTTGGCATGGAGTTTGAGCCAGAAGATATTGCGGTATTGCTGGATACAGATTTGATGACAAACAGTGAACATGAACTTGATGAAGATACTGAAGTGCTATTAGGGCACTCACAAGATGTACCTAAAGAATTTACTGAGGAGCTTTCACGATTTTTTGCCAAGCACAAAGACATCGAAGCGGCTTACCTTGGGACGATTCAAATTCCTGCAGAAGATGATACCGAACACTTAATGGTGGGCATTCAGGGCAAAGGTGATTTTGATAAGATCATCGAAACAGCGATTCAAAAGATTTCGATATTAGAAACTGAGTTGCCATACGAGACGGTTGATTTCTATGTGGTGGATTATGATGACCCTGATATTAGTGAATTTATGATTGAAAATATTACGCCGTTTTATATTAA
>CAYOHT010000215.1:0-3720 GCA_964403815.1 uncultured Cocleimonas sp. | reverse complement strand
CTTCTTTGTGTGCATTTTCGCTGATGTGTCTTCGCCATGCTTTTGCGCCTGCTTGACCTGTGAATAAACCCAATAAATGACGGCTCATGTGCTTTAAATATACACCTTGTTCCATTTGTTTTTGCAT
Source organism: uncultured Cocleimonas sp. (assembly GCA_964403815.1). Classification (GTDB taxonomy): domain Bacteria; phylum Pseudomonadota; class Gammaproteobacteria; order Thiotrichales; family Thiotrichaceae; genus Cocleimonas. The sequence goes on along the minus strand of CAYOHT010000215.1, from coordinate 3,593 downwards.
GTATTGCATGTACTGATTTAGGATTTCATGCTCTGTGTCTTTATTAGGGGCTTCGCCATAAAGACTCTCATCAACTTGATTCATCATATAAGGATTATGATACGCATCACGCCCGACCATCACGCCGTCAACTTGCTCAAGATGTTGCTTTGATTGCGCTATTGTTTTGATGCCACCGTTGATGATAATTTCTAGACTAGGGAAATCACGTTTTATTTGATAAACCAAATCATAATTAAGTGGCGGAACGTCACGATTTTGTTTTGGGCTTAAACCTTTTAGCCATGCTTTGCGTGCATGAACAATGAAGGTTTTACAGCCTGCTTGCGATACAGTTTCTATGAAATTGGGCAGACACTGGTATTCATCCATCTCATCAATGGCAATTCTGTTTTTTACGGTGACGGGAATATCGACGGCATTCTGCATCGCAGTTACGTTTTCTGCGACTAATTCTGGCTCTGCCATTAAGCAGGCACCAAATGCGCCGTTTTGCACGCGATCACTCGGGCAACCTACGTTGATGTTTACTTCGTCATAGCCATAATCTTCTGCCATTTTTGCGCAAGTTGCCATCGCCTTTGGGTCACTCCCACCCAGTTGTAACGCGACGGGGTGTTCTTCTTTATTAAATTTTAAATAACGGTCTTTATCACCATGAATCAATGCCCCTGTTGTTACCATTTCGGTATACAGGACAGCGTGTTTTGAGATTAAACGCAGGAAGTAACGCTCATGTCGATCAGTCCAATCGAGCATGGGTGCAACGCAGAAACGACGGTTAATTTTTGACATGAGTAAAGGCTTTTTAACAAAATATTTTGACGGATTATGATATGCTTCTTTCGCATTGTAAATCACAGGATTTTTAGCATGGAAGGTAATGTAGGGCAAGCGATTGAAGCAGGTAACTGGATCGCGCTGTTTACTTATATGGGTTTTAGTTTTTTTGCAGGTTATGTTATTGGCTTTGCAACGCGTACCTTTTTGAAGTTTGTTTTTTTCCTTGCGGGAACTGCGCTGATACTTCTTTTTATTCTACAGTACAATGATTTGATTACTGTAAAATGGGATGCTTTTGAAAACTTATACAATGGTTTGATTGCTTGGATTTCTCCGCATCTTGGTGGTCTTAAAAACTTTATTACGGCTAATTTATCATCCGCGGCTATGGCTGGGCTTGGTTTGTTTTGGGGCTTTAGAAGAAAAAGCTAAACATACACCACACATAATATTATATAAGCACACCCCCCTAGTTTTACATGATGTTTGTATAAACAATAAACATCATGTAAAACTAGGGGGGTGTGCTTTATGTTACGGTCTTAGGAAGTTAAACCATTAGCGCTGACATTTACCACAATAGAATGTCGAACGTTGTCCTTGTTTGATTTGTTTGACGGGCGCATCGCAAACCAAACATGATTCACCAGCCCTGCCGTATACATTAAGCTGTTGCTGAAAATACCCAGGCTTGCCTTCTGCTTGCACAAAATCTTTCAATGTCGTTCCGCCTTGTTCTATCGCCGCCGCTAAAACTTCCTTGATAACTGTTACCAGTTTTTTATAGCGCGCTTTTGAGACTTTTCCTGCTAAGGCTTTGGGCGATATTCCTGCTTTGAATAGTGACTCACAAGCGTAGATATTTCCTACACCCACAACCACATGCCCATTCATTATGAATTGTTTAATGCTTACCTTGCGCCCTCTTGAGCTTTGAAAAAGATAATCTACATTAAAGTCTTCGCCCAAAGGCTCAGGACCTAAAGAACGAATAAGTTTATGTTTAAGTGGGTTTTTCGTTGTCCACAGCACTGCGCCAAAACGGCGAGGGTCGTGCAAGCGAATGAGCTTTCGATTTGCAAATACAATATCAACATGATCATGCTTTTCAGGCTCAACGCCCACATCCAACACGCGCAAGCTGCCTGACATACCCAAATGAATTAAGGTCGTGCCTTTGGCTGTTTCTAATAAAATATATTTGCCACGACGTGTGACAGACTGAACAAGCTCGCCTTCCATATCGTGGATTTCATCAGGCACTAACCAACGCATCTTCGGCTGACGGACAATAACTTTCGCAACAGTTTGCTGGTCGATATAGGGCAGGATGCCTCTGCGAGTAGTTTCAACTTCTGGGAGTTCAGGCATCGTTATTTTGAAGCGGGAGCGCCGCTTTCAATACTGTGAATCAACTTAGGCTTTTCTTGCGGCTTAAAGCCTTCTTCGCCCATCATCATCAAGCCTGAAACGGTTTCACTGACCAGATACATTCTATCACCCTTTAAAATATAGCGCTGGTTGGTAACCTCATTAAACTTGCCAAAAATCATTTTTACGCCGTTAAAGCTTATGCTGAGATCATCCTTGTCCAAGCCGTAGCTGGCTAAATCCTTGTCTTTAGTATCGTAGTTGCTTTCGGCATTTTCTGATAACAAGGTGAATAGTTGCCTTACTTTTTCTTTGTCTGCAATAAATTCTGTTGGCTTAATTACCTTCCATGTTTTGTCATCTCGTTGAATCACAACATCAGGATTACCTTTTGAGTGGACGATCAACTCCTTTGCATCATTACCGATAGAGTCATCATATAAGGTTTTATACAGCTCTCCTGTGTCGCCCTTTCGTAAAACCACAAAGGCAATTAATGCACCGACTACCGCGAACAATACAAGGTTTAACAATAGACGTTTTGTATTTGAACCTGCCATGCTTTATTTTCTCTTCTCTGTTTGTTCTTTTGTTTGTTTCTTTGCTTCTTTTTTTACTGGCGCTTGAATGCCGTAACTCATTTGCATTTCGTCTTTAATGGCTGGCTTTACAAGCGTAAAAGAAAGGTGCTTCAACAATTTCCCATCTTTATCATAAATATACACTTTATTGCCAATTTTAGTGAATACACAATTACGCATTTCATGAGCATCGTTTGGGCTTAAAAATTTATAGTTACATTGACCGCTCGGGTCAAAACCAAGCTCCATACGAAAACGGCTTACAGGGAATTCCTTGCTGCCTTTTGGGCGGAAGATATTCGGCGTTTTTTTCTCCCCTTGCTCTTCATACGAATGCACCCAGTGCTGATAGAAGTTTGTATTGTTCACTTCTTTTCCCCCACCATCAGGAAGACCAACGCCTGCGCAACCTGCTAATAAGGATAAGCTTAGTGCTGTAAATACTGAGTTTAGATTTTTCATTATTTTTACCTCTGTATTTTTATTTATTTAAAAAGACAACTCCAATGCTTACTTAATAACACAAGCACACCCCCCCACTTTTACATGATAGATGTCTATTACCTTTTTCTACGCCTCATCCAGCGAACAGTCCCGATCAACAACAAACCTATTGGCAACACCAACAAGAAGAAAAGGGACATGCTGTACAGCGCCCAGTTTGGTATGTCTAACTTTGTATCAGGCGCGCTTACTCGCGTGATAGAAAGCAACTCATCATCTGCGCCCAGCCAGTTAAATATATTGGTTGATAGCTCTAGGTTACTGCCGTGACCGACAAAGTTATTCAGCATAAAGTTGCTATCGCCCATAACAACGATGCGTTGATCTGGCGCTTTTTCATCTATGCTATTTGGG
>CAYOHT010000214.1:0-3725 GCA_964403815.1 uncultured Cocleimonas sp. | reverse complement strand
CCTGGTCATACTTGTTTCTCAGCAAAGCATAACTTAGCACTAACAACCAATCATGGCGTAGGTTACACACGCGTCATTCGAAACATTAATAGCAATCGACCTACTATTTCCCAATACCTTCCTTTAGGGTTTAGTAGTGCAGGACTCATTAACACCAAGCAGTCTCATACCTGTTACATTGATGAAGAAGAAGAGTTCTACTACAACTTCTGGACTGATGGCGGCGTATTCTACAAAATGAATCTAGCGGATATTGCAGCTAATAGAGTGAACGGACAAAGAGGAATGGTTACGGACTCACTGGTAACAGGTGGTATCCCCATTCAAGGTAGTTACATTTATGTGAAGAATATCAAAACCAATACGCCTTCTCCTGTTTTTGCAGCGAATAACGATTCTGCCACATCAAATGGAAACGCGGTTGATATTGATGTCTTAGCTAACGATACAGGCACTAGCTTGATACTGGAATTTGCAGATGGTGCAAGCAACGGTCGAGTAGCGATTGTTAATGGTAAAGCGCGATACACACCAAACTCTGGCTTTAGTGGCACAGATGGTTTCTGGTATGGCATAAGTACACCAGGACTTGCATGGAAGTGGGCTTATGTTGATGTAACTGTGAACTCAGTAACACCACCACCCGCTACGCTAAGAGCAGTGAATGATACCGCCGTTGTATCTCCAGGAAGTTCGGTGACCATTGATGTACTGGCTAATGACACTGGAAGCAACATTGTATTAGGCGCATTTGGTACAGCATGGACAGGAACAGTAGTTAAAAGATCAGACGATAAATTTACCTACACAGCAGCTGCTGGTTTTACTGGCACAGTTGATTTCTGGTATTCAGCAGTAGACTCAGCTGGAAACGATGAGTGGGCCAAGGTGGTTATCACTATCGGTGGTGGGAATACTGTCAACGATGATACCGCTACTGTGCGCCAAGGGCAGACTGTCACCATTAAGGTGCTTGATAATGATAATGGACAGAACCTTGTATTAACTACGATTAGTCCCGCATGGACAGGCGTTACATCTATTTCAGGTAACAATATGACATACAGAGCCTCTGATTCTAACTTCACAGGTAACATTAAAGCTTGGTACGGCGCAACGGATGCATCTGGTGAAGAGCACTGGGCTGAAGTAACCATTACAGTAACCAACTAACATTATCTAGAAAATATAAATGAGGTTTTAAAAAATGAAGAAAATAATACAACTTGGATCTGCTCTTTTCGTTGCTATTGTCATCACAGCATGTGGTGGCGGTGGAACGGATACTGCAGGTAACACTGACCCCACTAATCCGCCTTCTGAATCAGCAGGAAAACTGATTATTGATAATGGGCGTGGAACTACTAATAATCAGGATACTGAAAGAGTAAAGTAATTTACTTAATCTTTTCTTAAACATAAGCACACCCCCCTAGTTTTACATGATGTAAAACTAGGGGGGTGTGCTTTTTTATTTGGATATATTTCTGTGCAAATATCTTAATACGCTACAGCGTAGCAATTGCTTTTTGAATGCGACCCACCGCTTCTTCTAACAACGAACGTCGACATGCAAAATTAAGGCGTATAAAGTTGTCATCACCAAAGTCTTTGCCTGCAGATACTCCTACACCTGCGGTTTCAAAAAATGCTTGAGGATTATCTAGGCTCAAACCTGATACCTCAATCCAAGCCAAAAATGTCGCTTCAAGTGGATACATTTTCATCCCTTCAATGGCATTGATTTCCTGCATTAAATAATCACGATTTCCTCGTAGATATTCAATCTGCTCTAAACGCCAGCTCTCGCCATGTTTAAATGCAGCTTCTGTCGCCGTCTGCGCCAATATATTAACATCAGGCATCCTTTGGCGTACCAGTACTTTAAACTTATCCCTTAACGTATCGCTAGGAATAATCGCAAAACCAAAGCCCAAACCCGCTACGTTAAAGGTCTTGCTAGCCGCCATTAGCGTAATGCTACGATTAGCCGCATCCTCATTTAACATCGCCAATGGAGTATGATTTTTATCTTTATCAAGCACCAAGTCGCAATGTATTTCATCCGAACAAATAAGCAAATCATGTCGTTTACAAATAGTGTGAACTTTCGCCAACTCTTCTTTTGTATAAACCGTGCCGCCAGGATTGTGTGGATTACAAAATAATAACAACTTAGTTTGTGGCGTAATCGCTTTTTCAAACGCATCAAGATCAAGCACCCAACGCTCACTACCTGAACTGGTTTCAAGCCGTACGGGTACTTCTATCCTTTGGCGCTTGTTATTGTCTGTGACATATTTGAACGGAGGATAAATAGTTTGTGGAGTGACAACCTCATCACCCTCAGCATCCGTCATTAAGCATGACAAACTCAAGCCGCTGACTAAACTAGGTAATGGCACAATCCAGCTTTTATCGATCTCCCAGCCGTGTTGTGATTTTAGGTGATATTGAATTGCATCCTGCGCACCTGTCGTGGGCTGCTCTGAATAACCAAACACTCCGTGCGCAACACGTTGCTGCAACGCCTCCACAATTTCAGGTGCAACTTCAAAGTCAGAATCTGCCACCCACATAGGGATAATATCTTTGCCTTTATACTTATCCCACTTTTCGCTAAAGGTGTTTTTTCTATTAATTATCTTGTCAAATTGGCGCATATCAATACATCATGTAAAAGTGGGGGGGTGTGCTTTATAATATTTGTTATAATAAGCGCAACTACTAACAATTATCAAACATAAAATATGGCACAAACCAGTCTCATTATCAGCACCTTAAAAAACACCCTAAAATCTCATGGGAAAACCTACGCCGATGTAGCCAAACACCTAGACTTATCCGAAGCCAGCGTGAAACGTATGTTTGCCCAGCAAACTTTTAGCCTTAATCGTTTAGATAACATCTGCCACATGATGGATATGGAAATCACCGACCTGATGCAACAGGTTAATGACTCCACTGCACGCCAGATAAACGAGCTCAGCCACGAACAAGAAAAAGAACTCGCCAGTGATCTTGAGTTATTACTCATCACAATCTCCGTCATGAACCACTGGACATTGCCCGACATATTAGCAACTTATGAAATGACTGAAGCCCAATGTATTCAACACCTCGCTAAACTTGATCACTTAAACATCATTGAGCTTCTGCCCAATAATAATATTAAGATTAAAATATCCTCAAATTTTAAATGGCAACAAAACGGACATATCCAACGCTTTTTTAGAGAAACCATCGAAGCAGAATTTTTTAAAACTACCTTTACTCAAGAAGAAGAAAAATTAGTGGTACTCAACGGCATGTTATCCCCAGAGTCCAACGCGCTATTCCAACGCAAAATTGAACGCCTAGCCTGTGAGTTTGATGAGCTAGCAAAAGATGATAGTTCATTACCACTTGGTAAACGTTTTGGTTATACCTCCGTACTTGCAGTGCGCGATTGGCGCTTTAGTGTTTTTGATCCTTTTAAAAAACAATAATAGAAAAAGAAAAATATTCCAGCCGAAACAATAATGAAGTCTTTGTAATACAAAAAGAAGACTTACAGCTATTGCTTGAAGAATTTCCTCATTGGAGCAACTATCAACAAAAGTGATTAATAAACAATCAGAATATTCTTTATTTCGTCCTAAAAAATGAAAATATGACTTTTATTAGTATCAGTATTTTCCAATACTGGAATGAGTCTTAACTATCTAATTCTTTATATTCCAGGT
>CAYOHT010000213.1:0-3727 GCA_964403815.1 uncultured Cocleimonas sp. | reverse complement strand
CCAGTTATAAAGTCCATAAGCCTCTCCTGCTTGATATGGATATAACATACCATAAGTGGAGTTAATAAACTTGTTGCTAGATGCAGAGAAGAAGTAAACATCATGTAAAAGTGGGGGGGTGTGCTTTAAATATCATGTATTTAGCATATTGCCTCGAGCAACAATTACTTCTTTCATCTTCTTTAAATTAATGGGTTTATCGGGCTTGGGAATAATACCTTTAAGTTTTCTCACATCATTCTTTTTTGTTTTTTTATTGTGAAGCTCTCTGATAGGTAGAATGCCTAAGTTACTATGATTTATGCTAAAATAGTCACCAATAGTATGACTAACGAGGCTTTATATGTCGACCACACGAAAAACTATCACGCTTACGGAGCAACAAAATCAATGGGTTAAATCCCAAATATCTAATGGTAACTACACCAATGATAGCGAATACTTTCGAGACTTAGTCCGACGAGATCAAAGAAAAAATAATTACGATGCATTAAAAGAGGAAAGATTGAAAGTGGCGATTCAAGCAGGTGTCGATGATATTGATGCGGGTCGAGTTGTAGATGGTGAAATAGTTATAAATAGGCTACGTGAGCGCTTGGCTAATGGCTAAGTTTAGTTTTACAGATCATGCTGAAAATGACCTTGTAGAAATTATAGACTATACCAATGAAACTTGGGGTGTTCGTCAGACGACTAAATACATTGATGGGATTTATGAGCAAGCTCAATTACTTTCTGAAAACCCTAATATGGGTTTGGATAGATCAACGTTAGCAGGTGGTCTTTTAAGTTTTCCTTTTGAGAGCCATGTAATCTTTTATTTCAAAGAATCCCGAGGAATAATTATTACTCGTGCTCTTCATAAAAAGAGGGATTGGGTAAGGTATTCTTTTGAATAAAATAATAAACACCCTCACGCACTACCTTTTTGTCCTCCTCGTTTTAGGCTACATCTTCTACGAAGAATTGGTGTGGGAGCGTTTTGCTCAGCCGATTGTTCGCTATGTTCAGTCATTAAAGGTTTTGCAAAAGTTGGAAGTGTTTTTGCAAAGTGTTAATGGCGGGGTTGTGCTTTTTGTCTTTTTGGTGCTTTTTACGGGCGCTGAAGTGCTGGGGCTTTATGCTGGCGTTCTTTTGTTGCAGGGTAAGGTTATTTTGTGGGTGCTTTTGTATGCTAGCAGAGTCCCAATTGTTGCATTTGCATTTTGGTTGTTTCGCGTTACTAAGCCTAAGTTGATGGCATTTTCTTGGTTTGAAAAGTCCTATAACTTTTTGATGCGCGCGATTGATTGGGTTAAAGCGACGGATACTTATAAGGCGATTAAAACCAAAGCAACTGAGGTTAAAGCGTATATAAAAAAGAATTATATGCGCGAAGGACTTTCGACTAAAAAGAAGTTTAAGCGAATTTATACGCGATTAAAAACTCGCTTAAAAGAAGTATTAAAAAAGTGAGTTTGCCTCCTGCAATTTTTATCATTGGTCCTACTGCGTCGGGTAAGACTGGGCTAGCGATGAAGTTGATGGCGCACTTTCCTATTGAATTGATCAGCGTGGATTCTGCTTTAATTTATAAAGATATGGACATTGGCACGGCAAAGCCGACGGCTGATGAGCTGGAAAAAGCGCCGCATCGTTTGATTAACTTTCTTGACCCTTCAGAGTCGTATTCGGCGGCGGATTTTCGTAAAGATGCTTTGCGAGAAATGGCGGAGATTACGGCAAAAGGAAAAATCCCTGTATTGGTTGGTGGCACGATGTTGTATTACCGTGCGTTAGAAAATGGCTTGGCAGTGTTGCCTGAGGCTGATCCTAAAATACGAAAAAAACTATCAGCAGAGGCGACAAAAAAAGGATGGGACTTTTTGCATCAACGCCTTGTTGAGGTTGACCCTGTAGCGGGGAAACGCATTCATCCTAACGATAAACAGCGTATTCAGCGCGCATTAGAGGTCTATGAATTATCGGGCAAGCCTTTAACCGAACTGCATAAAGAGGCGCAGTTAGATGCGTTGCCGTATCGCTTAATAAAAATCGCGCTCATTCCTGAGCGTGAATGGATTCGTGATTTAGCTGAAAAGCGTTTTGAAATAATGATGGAGCAAGGCTTTTTAGATGAAGTAAAAGCATTGTATGCGCGCGAAGATTTACATGCTGATTTACCCGCTATTCGCTGTGTGGGTTATCGCCAAGCATGGCAATATTTAGATGGAAAATTAGATGCCGATGAAATGAAAGAACGCGCTGTGATTGCCACGCGCCAATTAGCAAAACGCCAAATGACGTGGATGCGATCTGAGCCAAACATCATCAAGTTTGATGCTAAAAATTATAGCTTGGATGATGTTGTGGATTCTATTCAAGAATTTTTAAAAGCACACCCCCCCACTTTTACATGATGTTTTGCTATTTCAAAACATCATGTAAAAGTGGGGGGGTGTGCTTCAGCGTGTACTGTACTTGGTGTTTAATAGAGTTCTTTCAATACTCTAACGTATTCATCTGACTGGTGATGGTTTGGCACGCCAGTGTTACCTGTTCCGACACCTACGGAAGAATCAAAAATAATCACTTTTGCACCAATGGCTTTTGATTTATTAATTAATGTCTTTAAGTTGGCTTTAAACTGAGCCGTGCTTACACCTTGCCAGTAATCGTTTGTTCCGCTCATTATCCAGATGTATTCTGGTGCATGAGGTGTAACATCAGTATCGAATCGATTGATTAGATCTTGAGTCGTGTTACCACCAACACCTTTATTGATCAGTGTCGCGCCCGATAATTTTTGCTTGAGACGGCTCGACGTACTCTCATTGCTGTCTTCATCAAACCAACTGTCACCCAGTAACACATGCTTGCCACCTGTATGAGCACCAAAGCCAAGGCTTCTTACGGCGAAGTCTGCGATTGCTCTAAAACCATATACATTTGCGTGAGAAGAGTTTGCATAAAAATTCCATGCATTATTGCCCGCGCTAACAGCGCCTTCTAGTGGTGAGGAAAGTATGATCTGCTGTGCATTGGGCAACGATTGAACTTTGGCAACGTAGTAATTTCCATTCGTTGATAAGTAAACGATCAGTTGGTTTTGTAATAAGCTAGCGCTGTTGGCTACATCAAGTGTAGTACTGCCTTTTGCAGAAAAAGTAGTTAAAGAGATATTGTGAATATTCTCATTTTCGCCCCACACCAAAGATTGATTTTTTAATAAACCGTAGTGCATCTTTACGTGTGAGAATTTAGCAGGTGAAGACGCAGTGTTATTAGTACCTCCGCCGCCACAAGCAGCAAGAAGAATAGAAAAGAAGAGAAGCCCGATGATTTTCACGAATAGTGATTGATTTAACATGTAAAGCCCATTGTATTTATTAGGGTTAGGTTTAAGCGCGTAATTGTAGGGGTAATAATATACCTTTGATACTCTTTATAGACGATAAGCGGAATAAATCAAGGGATATTCATGAACTATTACACCTTCTCTACTAGAAAAGACCGTTGAGGAATTAGTGATCAAATGGTTTTTTACTTTTAGAAGAAACCTGTTATTATCAAATCTCTACAAGGAATGTAGAATAAGCTGTCCCCCATGATGTTAGGTACTTTATACTTCCGTTATTTCAGCTTGCTAAATAAACTAATAAACGAAACATTACAACAACCCAATAATAAATTAGGAGTACACCATGTCAAAAGGGCATATGCTACAAGAACCCTTCTTAAACGCTTT
>CAYOHT010000212.1:0-3792 GCA_964403815.1 uncultured Cocleimonas sp. | reverse complement strand
TATCAGCGTTTAGATACATTGTTGGGTTTTTTAGAGCATTATCACCCAGAAACTACGGTTGTTTTTTGCCACACTAAAATTCAATGTGATGAAGTGGCAAATTACCTTCAAGAAAAAGACATCGATGCACTGGCGATTCATGGCGATTTAGAACAACGTGATCGTGATCAAGTATTGGTGCGTTTTGCCAATAAAAGTATTGCCGTGCTGGTGGCAACGGATGTGGCAGCACGAGGATTGGATATTAAATCGCTTGGCGCTGTAGTCAATTATGAGCTTCCACACGATCCTGAAATCTACGTGCATCGTATCGGGCGAACAGGTAGAGCAGGGGAGACTGGCTTGGCGCTTAGTTTATACACCGATGCTGAGGTTCAACGTATTATTGCTATCGAAGAATATACTGATATTGAGTGCGCGTATGGCGAAGTTGAATCATTGGAGCGAAAAGATAACTTCAGCTTGTCAGCCAATATGACAACGCTACAAATTGATTCGGGTAAGAAAAATAAAATCCGCCCTGGCGACTTACTAGGGGCGCTCACAAAAGATGCTGGTTTAGCAGGTTCTCAAATCGGTAAAATCAATATATTTGATACATCCAGCTACGTTGCCATTGAGCGTAAAGCAATGGGGCAAGCCTTGAAACACTTTAAAAATGGGCGTGTAAAAGGGCGTAATATTAAAGCACGAGAATTACGTTAGAAATATTAAAACTACAGGCAAAAGAAAAGCCCCAATAAATGAATAAAGGGACTTGTGAATTTGGCTAAATAGTTATCCTTCGATGTAATTTCCATTCAGTGCCAAGTCTCGTTCTTGTTATTATTAGATTCGGTGCAATACAATTTTTTATGATTTTCTATAGCTTCTTATTACCGTTGTAATAATGTCTTTCTTTTCACGGTGACGAATTTTTACTGGCATAAAATCCGTTTCTTTCGCTAGCCAAAACGTGGTTTCACGGTTTCCGCCTGCTCGTTGCACTTTTACTTTAACTGTATTGAAAGTACCTGCGGGTGTTTGGATTCTTTCATTGCCAAGCTTTTGGAAGTTGTATTGCTTCTTTCTACCGCGCTCAACAACCGAGTAACTTAATCTCGCTTTGTTAAGGGCAACATCACGCGCTAATACAAGCTCAAGTGAGGCTCTATCCTGTGTTTGCCCTGATATTACGGCGTTGTACGCTTTGCCTTTATAAGTACCTTTGGCGCTATTGCCTGCAAACTGGACTTTATCAATCTTAGATTTACTACGTTTTGATTGGTTGAATAGGTAGCTTGTTGGGCGTAAGTTCTGCCCTGAAATCTGACCATCCGTATTTTCAGTAATTTTAATACCTGTTAAAAGCTTCGCAAGTCCAGAAGACTTGGTGTACTTGTGATAAGAGTAGCGATTACCGTTAATTTTTAAAGAGGTGTGCAGGTTTCCTAGCTTCATACTGCCTTTAGCAACAGAGTAATCTGCCTGAAAAGCTGCTGGAATAGCTAGCGCTGGTGTTTGTGCCAACAGTAGGCTGATAAAAATACCACCTAATGTCTTCTTTAAGGTACTGCTTTTAATTATTGACTTCATATCATCATTCTCCAATTACGATACAAATTAAGACTAGGCGATTTTCATTAAGTTCATTTTTGCGTTTTAAAGGTTAATACGCTGGATACTTAGTGCGTTATCGAATGCATTGTCAGCATATTAGTTCTTCTTACATCACCATATTTAATAGTTCATCATCGTAAATCTTGTTGGAAGATATATATTCAAATATTTTTGATCTAAAGGTTTTGTTATCTCTATACTGCCGAGCCAATTGTTTAAGCCAATTTATAAAAATAGGTTGTTCTATAACGGAAGATATACTTTCAAAGTGAATTGGTTTGTTGGTGGTAAAAAATAAATGCCTAAACGTAATGAGCAGCATTTCTTTTTGAGGTTTGCGTTTGTAGATATTGTCAAAAATTGAGTAATCTTTTTTAGTTTGCAGATACTCACACGCTTTGTACCAAGCAAGATCATAGCCATAATCATTAATACTAAAGTTTTTATAAAAAAGTTTATTGTCTGTACTGCCTTGAACAAAGAAGTATGCCCTACGGTGACTGATACTAAATTTTATACCTTTAACGCCCGTGGAATAGGGGGATGTTACTCTTCTTAATTCTTTAGATTCTCTTTGGATTTCCGTGCTGGCAAGGTTTTTTAACATCAACCATTCTCTGTGAAGCTGTTCTGCATCTTTGTAAATTGCTTCTTCTGACTTATCAATATTTTTATAGCTAAAATATTTTTGCCTATGTTTGCCGCCAATCATCACCGCAATACGAACACCAATAAAGCCTCCTTTGTGTTCACCTCTGTTATATATTTTTAGCATTTTTTAGGCTCTGTTCCAGTGTTATAGTTTATATCGTATATTAAAGCACACCCCCCCTAGTTTTACATGATGTTTGTAAGTCGATCATGTAAAACTAGGGGGGTGTGCTATGAGTTATTAACTATTAACCCATCTCGCCCGAGTAATCAGCAATACCTGGGTTATCACCCATGCCCACCAACTTAGGACGATTCATTTTAGGCAGTTTAAGCACGTCATCTTTTCCTTTGCTGGCAAGAATATAATCACGCACTACATCCCACATTAAACGACCTTCAGGCGTGCGGTTAACGGTTGCCCAGCCTGCTAGTGTGTAAGTCTTTTTTGGGTCGATAGCATCGCCGTTATCAAGGCGCGCATCGGTGATACGTTTGTATAATTTCTTACTGGGATCCATAGTATAATCCAAGCCACCCACACGCACCATATCACCACCTGATTGTAGGTATGGGTCTGGGTCGAATAGGTCATCACATCTTCCATCGTGATCCAATCGCCTTTTAGTGTTGATGTTCCCCAACGCACACCTGCCGAGAATGAAATATCCGCTTTATATTCATGGCGAAGCGCGTTACAAAGTACCTGATCCCAAGTACCCATAAAGTTACCACGACGGTATAAAGTACGATCTGCAATCGCTAGTTTTTCAGTTAAAATCTCATCATAAGTTTTGCCCAAACGAGACTTATTTACTTTGAGCTTTTCATTACGCGCTTCAACGACTTTGTCATCGTATTTTTTGCTACGCATTTGCGAGAGATACGCTTCCATCTCTTTATCTGCTGGCAACCAGTTAGTGAATACAGGCTTCATTGAGTAATTTAGATTGGTCTTGCCATCTGAAACATCAATATCCATTACACCAACAAATTTGCCGTTAGAACCAGCGTTTGTTACCAAACAGGTGTTGCCGCCTTTGCTTTTTACTGCAATAGGCTGCGGCATACCATCATGCGTGTGACCACCGAAAATTGCATCGATACCTGCTACGTTTTCGCCCATTTTCACGTCAACGTCCATGCCGTTGTGTGACAGCATTACCACTGCATCTGGCTTTTCCTCGCTGCGAATCTTTTTAACCAAATTCGCCAAATCTTCTTCGCGCAAACCGAATGACCAATCAGGGAAGAATTCTGGAGGATTTGCATTCGCGGTACGAGGGAAGGCTTGACCAACAACCGCAATGCGTTTTCCACCCACTTTTTTCATCACATAAGGCTGGAAGGTATAACCTTCATCTTCATCAAATAAACCTAAGCCATCATTTTTTTCGACAAGGTCTGCATAAGCGTCATCCATTAAAGAATCTTCTTTAACGCGCACGTTTTGCCCGATGAAATCGCCTTTAAATAAAGCCACGTTGCTTAATACTTCTGCTTCGTTATAAGTGAATTCCCAGTGACCGATCATCACGTCGA
>CAYOHT010000211.1:0-3812 GCA_964403815.1 uncultured Cocleimonas sp. | reverse complement strand
CAACCTATCGCTTAATAAATCACTTATAAATAACAGATTTATAAAGAGTTATTTGATACAATCCACTTTAAAAGGGAACTTGTTGTGCTAATAACATTCTAAGAAACTAGCGCACATTTGAGTACAAACTAAGTATCAGGGTTTAAAGGGGAAAGAAATGAATTTTACAAATACAGTAAAAAGGTTAGGTGTTCTTGTTTTATTAACAACATTAGTAGCTTGTGGCGGAGGTAGCGCACCAACCGTTATAGATAAAGCAGCGCCTTCAGCACCAGAATCAAACACTCCTACAGCCTCTAGTAATGGTTCAATCACAGTTACGGGGACAGCAGAAGCTGGCTCTACTGTTACCGCAATATTTCCTGATGGCTCACAGAAAACAGCCACGGCTGATGCAAATGGCAATTACTCAATAACCAGCCCCCCATCACAACCAAGCGGTGATGTTAAAGTTACCAGCACAGATGCTGATGGCAATATATCAGAACCTGCAATTGTAATGGGTAAAGACACAGCCAAATCAATCTATCTAGCAACAGGCACAATGCCCGAACTTCCCTTCACGCCATCGCTTGGCATAAACACCGAAGGCCCACAAGGTGGTGCTGATACGGCAGGTATGCCCATGCCATTTGTGGATATTTTTAGAACGGCACGTCCTTTTGCTGAGCTATCACCAGAAAATACCATTTACGATGAAAATGGGTGGCCGATGGAGTTTTCACAAAACCTAAAATATGCACGTACTAAAATGCTTCAAGGTGCTCTTAATGACTCAATCCCAGAAGGAGAATATACCGTGCTTTACGACGGTTCAGGTCGATTGGAGTTTGGCTCAAGTGGCGCGGTCACAAATGTCGCAGACCAAGGAAACAATAAACTCACCTTTGATTTAACCTTGCGTGATTTTGATAGTGAAGATGAAATAGCCGCTTCAAGCCTCAACTCTTTTAATATGAATATTAGAGATATTTCACTCAACAGCTATATGAAAAACATTCGTATCGTTATGCCCGGAGGAACTTGTACAGGTAATCCCTTTATTCGTGTAGATGAAACCGACACCTGTCCTAATGGCACAAGCTACGAATCATTCGCAGAGCGTTTAGAAGCGAACAGAAACGCGATCATCTTCAATCCAGACTACTTGATGTTTTTAAGAAATTTCAAAGTTATCCGTATGATGAACTTGATGGAAGCCAGTCTTAAAAAACTTTGTTTCAGCGCCGAAGTATGTCCTGAAGGTGTTGGCACTTGGGATCACCGTGCAACAATGGAGGATGCTGTTTGGGGTGGAAACGATGGCAGAACATCTGATGAAGAACATAAAGGCGTACCCATTGGCGTAATGATCGCCCTTGCCAATACACTAAAGCGCGATATTTGGGTGAATATGCCGCATGTTTCTAACAATGATTATGTAAAGCAGTATGCTAAACAAGTTAAAGCCGACCTTGATACATCACTTAAGGTTTATGTTGAGTACTCAAATGAGGTTTGGAATAATGGCTTTGCAGGTCATTCTTACACCACCTCTGAGGGTAAGAAACTGGGCTTGGATGAAGTACCTGAGGAGTTTATCGGCTCGAATCGTGATGAAAACTACTTTGCACGTTTGCGATTTTACAGCCAACGTTCGGTAGAAATATTCAAAATATGGAAAAAAGAATTTAATGGTGATGCACGTATCATACGTGTCTTAGGCTCTTTCATTGGTGATAGAATACTGACTGAAAAAATGCTTGAGCATGTGAGTACTGCAGATATTGATGCGGTAGCCATTGGCGCCTATTTTTTTGGTTGTCCCTACGAGGCAATTTGCCCCAATGCGGCTAAAAACCTAAAGAATGCAACAACCGTTGATGATGTTTTTGATATCATAGACCAAGGTCGCGATGTGGACGTGAAATCGCTTGACGGCACGCTCAAAGCTGTTGAAATTCAGCTTAGCATTACCAATACCTACAACCTTGACTTAGTCACTTACGAAGGCGGGCAACATCTAGTACCAGGTGTTTTCGGTAGTGGCGCAGGCATAAATAATGCTGATAGAACGCGTTTAAGAAAGCTCTTCAACGATGCCAACCGCGACCCACGCATGAAACAACGCTATATTAGCTTTATGGAAGGTTGGAAGGCATTAGCAAATGAAGGCACAACCCTATTCACACTCTACACCATGCCGCAATCCTATTACCGTTACGGTAACTTTGGGATAAAAGAACACTTGAATAAATCTCGTGCCGAGTCACCCAAATATGACGGCATTATGACTTTCCAAGAAGCCGTGGGGAATTGCTGGTGGAAAGAATCTGGTTGTACGCCTTAGATGTATCTCTGTACATTAAGGAGGGACTGATTAAGTTAAACTCTCACTCCTAACAAAGAGAGAGGACTAGGGTCAAAGGCTGTGATTACTTTGATTTTCTAAACAATTTGCTGTTTACGAACACCCAATAAAAACAAAGTACCAAAATAAGCCATCACCGCCAGCACAACTAAGGCTAATAAATGCCCTACTTTTGTCCACATAGTTGCACCTTGCCACCAACTATCCGCAGGCGTTAACCACCAAAGAAGTGCCGCCATTGCGATAAGCGCTACAGCGATTCGCAACAAATCTCTTAGCCAAAGTTTTGCGCTTTCTTTTTGGCTAGCGCTCCCTTTTTGATGAAAGTAGATCCCCTGCTTCTTGAGCTGGTAATACAACAAACCTGCATTAATATAGCCCGCCATTGCAACCGCAAAAGCTAAACCCGCATGTGGTCCAATGTAACCAAGTTTATACCAAGGGTAGACAATCAAAGCACTTAGAACAATATTGCTCAACACAGAAATAATACCTATTCTCACAGGTGTTTTGGTATCTTGTCGAGAATAAAAACCCGGCGCTAAAACTTTTACTAAAATAAATGCGGGTAAACCAAGCGCATATGTCATCAAACTCATGCTCGACATTTCAACATCGTGCCAACCGTTTACACCGTTATCCAAGGCAAATGCCATAATCGGCTTTGCCAACATAATTAAACCTACCATTGCAGGTATGCCTATCATTAAAGCAATACGAATAGCTGAATCGAGCGTTGATGAGAATTTTTCAGGGTCTTTATTAGCATAATCACCCGATAGTTTGGGCAGAATAACCGTGCCTATCGCCACACCAATAATTGCCAAGGGCAACTCAACAAAGCGATCAGAATAGTACAACCAGCTCATACTACCCACGGTCAAAAACGACGCTATCAACGTATTCAATAAAAGATTGATTTGCACCACAGATGAACCCAGCAAAGCAGGCACCATTAACTTCATCACATGTTTAACACCTTGATGTCCACGCTCGAACTTAAACTTAGGAATCATGCCTATTTTATAAAGCGCAGGAAGTTGAAAGGCTAACTGAACTATTCCACCAATCAACACGCCCCAAGCGACCGCTTTGATAGGCTCGTCAAAATACGGTGAAATCCAAATAATGCTAATCAGTAACGTTACGTTGAGTAACACAGGCGTAAACGCAGGCACAGCAAAACGCTTATAAGTATTGAGGATACCGCCCGCTAATGCCGAGAGTGAAATAAAGAAAATATAAGGAAAGGTAATACGAAGTAAATCAACGGCAAGTTCAGGTCGCGCATCAGGTTTACTATCAAAACCTGGAGTAAAAATAAACATGATGATAGGCGCAGCGATAACACCCACAATAGAAATCACCAGCAAAATCATGCCGAGCATACCTGCGACATGATCGAGCAAGTCATGCAACGCCTCTTTGCTACGCGTTTCTTTATACTCAACCAACACAGGCA
>CAYOHT010000210.1:0-3886 GCA_964403815.1 uncultured Cocleimonas sp. | reverse complement strand
CAAAAACGCACAAAGGCACAGGCTACAACGAACTTAGGTTCGAGGACGAAAAAGATCAAGAAGAAGTCTTCATCCACGCGCAGAAAGATCAGAACAATGTGGTTGAGCATAATGAGACCACTCGCGTAGGCAATGACAGAACTGAGAACATCGGCAACGATGAAACCATTTCTATCGGGCATGACAGAACAGAATCCGTCGGCAATGACGAAACAATCTCAATCGGGCACGACCAATCAAACACCATCGGCAATGATCAAAACAACAACATCATACGCAACAGAATCAGCCACATCGGCAAAGACGAAATCATCAAAGCCGACAATCACAGAAAACTAGACGTATACGCAGACCAATACATAACCACAGGCGGGCATCACAGCCACAAAGTTGAAGGTAAAGCGACCCTAAAAGCAGGTAAAAAGATCAGCCAAAAAACCCAAATAGTCGATGTAGGCGCAGAAGAAAAGGTGGTTATCATCGGGCCAAAAGGCACAATAACGATTGACTCAGGCGGCATAACGCTAAAAGGCAATGTGACAGTTAAGGGTACGATTAGTGTGTCTGGCGGTGGCGGAGGTGGCGTACCCGCGCCAAGCTCTGAACTTAACAAAGGTCTGGACTTTGATGAAGAAAAAGTAAACTGGATAGAAATAGGCGCAAAACATGCCGATAGGAAAACGCCAGTGGTAGGCGCACCGTATAGCCTAACCTTCTTTGATGGCAGTGTGATTGAAGGAAAACTTGATTCAAATGGTCACGCACGACACGAAAATATTCCCGCCAGTATTGCCAATCTTTATATCGGTGAAGATGAGCGAGAATGGAAAGCATTTGAAGAAGCAGAAGAAATCCCCAACCCCTTGTATAAACCACAAGGAGGGCAATAGCCATGTGTTGGAGAAAGAACTTAGAAACCATCGCTGTGGTTACGTATAACTTGCAGGTAACAGCATTAAAACAAGGCTACAACACCGCAAAAGAAAGTGCAGAATGGGTAGGCGGTGTATTACAAGGTGACTTTAAAGAAGACCAAACCGTAGCGCAAATTATTACAAATGCGCTAATAAGCTCCATACCTATCGTTGGTTGGGTAGCTGATGGGCGAGATGCCGTCGCCAATATCATAAAACTAACAGACGAGAAAAACCGCAAAGACTTTTTTATATGGCTAGCCTTAGTAGCAACGCTCATTGGCATAATCCCTGGCGTGGGTGATGCCATTAAAGCAGTCATAAAAATAGTGATTAGCAAAGGGGTAGATTCGCTAAAACCCATATTGCGTTTGTTTGAAAGGCTCGGTCTTGGCGATAGAATAAAACTTTTGAAAGATATAAACTGGGGAAAGATCAACCAAGATGTTTTAGCTAAGTTTAATGAAATAATGAGCACTATTATAAGCGAAGTTGAAAAACTATTAGATATGCTGCCCGCAGGTTTAAAAGACACCCGCATAAAAATAAAGGAACTGCTTAAAAACTTAAAAGCTGTAAAAAATGAAGGGCAAGCCAAAGTACAAGAAGCGGTTTTTTGGATTAGGGATAAACTTAATGAGCTAATTAGAAAGTACGAAGCGAATCCTGAGTATTCAACTGCAAAGCCTAATGCATTAAATCTAAGACGTTTGAAGCGTAGTCGCTTAACAGGTGCAACTGATGCGGATGAAGTAGCCCAAATTGAAGCGCATAACTTGCAGTATGCGAATAAAAATGCAGGACAAGCAAATAGTAGCTTTGGTGGTTTTGGCGATGAAAAATCTTATAGAGAGCATTTAAGAAAAGAAGGGCTGGATGATTTAGCTGATGATAACTTTTTCTTTAGAAAAGAAAAATATAAGGATTTTGCAAACATTGAGGCGCAAAGTGTCATGCCAAATAAAGGTAATGATGGCTACTTATACCGAGTGGTAGATCAACATTCTACTCAAGGTGCAAAACCCGCAGGGAGTTATTGGTCACTAACTCCACCAAAAGGTACAGAAGATCAATGGCGGGCAGGCTCCGCCGTAAAGCGCCAATGGAATGAAGATGGACAATATGTCAGAATGAAAATACCCGATGAAGGTTTGCCAGCTATGACAGGTACGGTAGCAAGACAAACATTTGAAGATAGTAAATATGTAATCCCAGGGGGAGATCAACAGCTTTATATCCCTAGAGCAGTGGTTGAAGATAATTTGAAAAAACAAAAAATATTAATAGGCAAGGATATAGACGGTAATGCTATTTATAATCCAGAAATTTTCCATAATACGCCTTGGAATTCAGACGGTAAAAACTCTATGCTTGGTTCAGAAGGTAATGTTTGGGAGAACGGACAATGAAACCATACACAGAATTAGAATGGCGTAAACAGTTATATACTTTGCGTTATACCTTACGCTTGGACTTTGCCAGAAATGACCTTGAGTATCTAAGATATCTTGTACCCTATATTGAAAAGTTTGCAGAGAACTATGCGGAAGGTTATGTTAATCGACGAAAGGAACAAGGAATCCTCGCAGTAAAAAAAGATGCTTACGACAACTACCCCTTATTTAAGCTAACAGGCGTTTATGCACTTACTATGCGCGCAGGTATTCAGTATTTTGAGGAGGGATTAGAGCAAGTAAAAATAAATGCAGACTATCGAAGAATTAGCTCGGGTGTAACGACTATAGGCCAAAGAGGAAAGTGGGAATTAAACGAACAGGAGTGGATGACCGAAAAAGAACTAGATGAATTTTATGATCGCCCTGAGGGTATTGCTAAAGGCATGGATAGTGCTTTATTTGATCGAACCATAGGAGGAATCTGGCAAAATACAGATGGTTTACTTGCTAGGAATAGCGATGGTAATTTCTATAATTACACTATTAAACTCCCTGATAATTTATTGCCCTTGCCTTATAAAGGCATGTCAGTAGCAACAGGAAAGCTTTGTCCGCATAGAGGTGAGTGGATAACTTTAGGTCGAGATCAGGAAGCTCAGCTTATTGAAGAAGGCGCAACAATGCCACAATCACATAAACGAGATGTTATTTGGGAGTTAAAAACGCCGTGGTCAACTATTGCCAATAAAGCCTCAAAATATCCTATTGGTTATCGAGTGATGGTTGAGGATATAGATAATCCGCCAGAAAGCCCTATTAGTGGCATTTGGAAAGCAGTTGGACATGATTATGTTTCTTTACAGTTTTTTAATATTAAATTTCCTATGTATGCACCTGCGGTAACGATAGAAATCTTTGAGCCAAAACCATTTCAATTTGCAACTGAAAAAACTAAACGAACATCAGGCGAATGGGAACTTATTTATATTATTTAAAGGAAGCACAATGGATATTAAATACTTTTTGTCAGTTTTAGTTTTACTATTATTACCCATTAATGTTTATAGTAATGATGGGTTAGAAAGCAACCACAAAAAACATAATGAGATTAAACAGGATGATTTAAAGAGATTTGGAAAATGTCAAAAATCCATCGTTCTTGATGATACAGGCAGACAAATTACACTTACTGGAAATGTAGTGATACAAGGAGCTAGTTTGGGGGATAGAAATATATTTACCAATGACATTTCCAAATGCTTGAAGTTTGACAAGAAGAATGAAGCATGGATTCAAATTGAAGCAATGCATGGAGATAAAAAAAGCCCTGTTATTGGTGCGCCTTATACAATCTTTTTCTCAGATCAAAGAATAATTGAAGGAAAGTTGGATGACAAAGGTCAGGTGCTACAAAAACAAATTCCAACTACTGTTGTTGGTTTATTTATAGGAGAAGATCAGCGTGAGTGGCAACCCTATGTAAAACCAGATGAGATACCTAATCCATTGTATGTTCCTAAATAAGTAAAAATAAAACAAGGACAACAACCATTCATAAATAAAAAATAACCGTCT
>CAYOHT010000209.1:0-3890 GCA_964403815.1 uncultured Cocleimonas sp. | reverse complement strand
CCGGGTTAACCGTCATTACCAGAAAAACACGCGGTGAAGACATTGATGCAGCATGCGGACAACTAGCAGGAAAAATAAGCGACCGCAGCCGTAGAGAGTTACACTTTGCTCGACTAGAAAAAGATATTGCTCAAACATAATTGCGCAAACTTAAAAATAAACCATTGAAAAGGGGACATTCAATGAAAAACAGAACGCCAACATCACTCTTAACAGGGCTGTTAACGCTTAGTTTAACTCTCGCTCTATCGGGCTGCTCACTTAATCAAGGCGATAAAAAAGCCGCTAACTACAATGCTGATTTAGGGGTTAGTTATTTACAGAAAGGTCGATTAAAACTTGCTAATGAAAAGCTACTTAAAGCATTGGAACAAGACCCTCGCTCAGCTAAGACGAATCATTATTACGCTCTACTACAACAACGCCTAAAACAGAACACGAAAGCTGGGCTATACTTTGCAAAAGCGGCACAATACGCACCCAAAGATTCTGAAATCCATAATAACTATGGTCAATACCTTTGTGAAAACAACAAACCTCAGCAAGGACTTAAACACTTTTCCGTTGCGCTTAATGACCCACTATATAGCACACCCGAATTCGCTTACACCAATGCAGGTATTTGCTTGCGAAAAATTAATAACACCTCAAAAGCTGAGGAGTATTTTCGTACAGCATTAAAGAAAAGAGCCTCCTACCCACCCGCTCTCTTGCAACTAGCAATACTCTATAAAGACAAACGCAATTACCCCAAAGCACAAGCATTTATGATGCGTTATGAAGGCGTTGGACGATCTTCACCTGAAGCTTTACAAGCCTGCATTGATATTAACAGTAAGGTTGGTTTAGCCGGTAAAGCAGGCTCTTGCAGAACAGCGCTTTTAAGGCTCTTCCCAAGCAGCAAACAAGCTGAACAAATCAGCAGTACGTTATAAGCAACCGTAGATGATAGCTCTCAGGACAAAGAAAAAAATGGCAAAAGATAAACTTCAAGATCAAATAACTGCACAGCCAGGTGACTTACGTGCCTTGTTGTTGCAATACAGAGATAACGCTGGATTTAGCGCGGAACAAATGGCAACGGCGCTTTGTTTATCTGATAGTGTGGTTAGAAATCTAGAAAATGAAGAGTTTCAGCTTCTTGCAGAACCACCTTATGTACGTGGCTATATTCGTAACTATGCTAAACAAGCTGATGTAGATAGTAGCGAAGCTGTACGCATCTATGAAACATTACGTGGCGCTAACCCAGATGCATTAGACTATCACATTAAAGTTACGCCATCGATGCATAATACGAAAAAAGGAATATCACCTATCTTTTCGCAGCTTGCATTATTAGTCTTACTGTTCGCAGGTTTAGTTGGATTATTTATGATTCCAGCAGTAAACCAATGGGTCACCACTGTGATAGATGGTTTTTCAAAGCAAAACAGTGATACTCAAAACACTATTGCCGATAAACCATCGCTTATTGGCACAATGCCCATACCTACACCCCTAAATAAACAGGCAACCCCAAGCCCACAAGATATCAAACAAATTGAAAATGATATTAAACAGGTAAAATCAAATAAAAAAGCAACGCCATCAGATATTAAAAAAACAGATACTTCTGATCAAAAACCACCTCAAAAAGAAACTGTAAAATCAACACCTGAAAATGACGCTGATACAGCACCAAAAGTAACGAACGAGAAAATCATCAATATAAAAATGGTTTTCACGAAAGAAGTTTGGATGCGCATCAAAAATAAGAGCAATAAAACAGTCTACGAAGGCCAAACAAAATCAGGTCAAGAAAGAAGCCTGAGTCTAGAAAAACCACTCACTTTTAGAGTCGGTAATGCACAAGGTTTATCACTGTTTGTTAACGGTAAGCCTGTTGATATTAGCCAATATATCAAAGGCAGCATTGCAAACTTTACGTTAAAATAAAACTTTAAGTACACTCATAAATCATGGTAAAAAATCTTCAAGCCGTTCGGGGTATGCGCGACATACTCCCTGCACAATCCTCTTCATGGCAATATATTGAGTCTTGCGCGCGCGATCTATTTAATAGCTACGGCTACAATGAACTACGTACGCCACTCATTGAGCCTACCGAACTATTTAAACGTGGTATCGGAGATGCTACTGATATCGTCGAAAAAGAAATGTACACCTTTGAAGACCGTAACGGTGATAGTTTAACGCTACGCCCTGAAGGAACTGCAGGCTGTGTACGCGCTGCTATGCAACACGGCTTACTGCATAACCAACAACAACGTATTTGGTATATTGGCCCCATGTTTCGCCACGAACGTCCGCAAAAAGGACGTTACCGTGGATTTTATCAAGCGGGCATCGAAACCTATGGCATTGCCACTCCAGATATTGATGCAGAAGTGATCGCCATAGGCGCAAGACTCTGGAAAAAGCTCGGTCTTAAAAATGTACATTTAGAAATTAACTCATTGGGCAGCAATCAAGCACGTGAAGTCTACCGAGAAGTTTTAATTGAGTACTTTAGTCAACATCAAGAACAGTTAGATGATGACTCAAGCCGCCGGTTACATCAAAATCCGCTACGGATTCTTGACACTAAAAATCCAAAAATGAAGGATTTGGTCAAGAATGCGCCCGACCTTCTCGATTATTTAGACGATGAGTCAAAGGAACACTTTGAAGACTTAAAGCAACGTCTGGATGTAATAGGCATTGCCTATACGGTAAATTCTCGCTTAGTACGAGGCTTAGATTACTACAACCAGACCGTATTTGAATGGATAACCAGCGAACTTGGCTCGCAAGGAACAATTTGTGCCGGTGGTCGTTATGATAATTTAGTCACAAAACTGGGGGGCAAAGAAACACCCGCCTGCGGTTTTGGCATCGGTATTGACCGCTTACAACTACTATTAGAAGAGCAAAACTTGGCCATTCCTGAGCATGCTCCACATCTGTATTTGGTGATGTTAGGAGAAACAGCAGAAGTTGCGGGTTTAAACATTGCCGAGGAATTAAGAGACAATATTCCCCACTTACGTTTGATGGTTAACAATGGTTCAGGTAGTTTTAAAGCCCAGTTAAAACGCGCGGATAAATCACTTGCAGGCTATGCCTTGATATTAGGCGAAGATGAGCTTGAAAATCAACAAATTATTATTAAACCTTTACGCCAAGATACCCAAGAAATCACCCAACAAGCGAGCATAGCGCTTGATAAACTTAATGATTACGTGGCAAATACCATTCTGGTATAGTCCAGCACAATAATTTAACCTAAATATTAAAGAGTTAGAACATGGCAGATAATGTATTAAAATCCGATGAAGAAAAAGCAGAAGAACTCAAAGCGTGGTGGAAGTCCAATGGCATCTCGGTTATCGCTGGGGTTGGCTTAGCCATTGCTGGAATGTTCGGCTGGCAACAGTGGCAACAACACAAGCTGGATCAATCCGAAGGTGCTTCTAAAATATTCTCACAGATCAATAATAACCCCGGTGATACCGAACTACTCAAAAAGATCAATGCAGAATATGGCAACACTCCCTACGCCGCCCTAGCCGCACTCAATGCCGCCAAAACAGCTTGTAACGCAGGCAAAACTGATGATTGCATAAGCCAACTTAAAGTTGCTAGTAACGGCTCTCAGGGTGACATTGCGGTAGTTGCTAAAGTACGCCTTGCTCGCACCTTAATTAGTGCCAACAAACTCGACGAAGCCAGCTCTATTATTTCAAACATCAAATCATCTGCTTATGAATCATTAGTGGCTGAACTTAATGGTGATTTATTTCTTGCCAAGAAAGAACTCGCAAAAGCACGAGAAGCTTACGATAAAGCCCTGCTAAGTTCAGGTGGTCAAAATAGCCAGCTATTAAAAATGAAGCGTGATGATTTGG
>CAYOHT010000208.1:0-3897 GCA_964403815.1 uncultured Cocleimonas sp. | reverse complement strand
GATATAAAACTATCTGCTGGGAATAAATTGGCTATTAAAGAAGAACTTAATGCTAATGGTGGGGGAAACATAACTCTTGAAGGAGCGAGTGAATTATCTCTTGGCGGTGCTAAGCTGACTAGTGGAAATGGAACTATTAATATTGGGGATAATGCAATCCTTGATGAAAACCTTGATGTAGCAACAGAAGGCAATGTGAATTTTGTTGGGACTATTGATAGTGGTACTTCTGGAAACAAAAGTCTAACAATTGACTCCGATGGTATAACTACCTTTGGAGACAAAGTAGGTGACCAAAAAGCTTTAGTAAGTCTTGATATTAGAACTAGCAGTAAAGCTGATGCTTTAACTAGGATTAAAGGTGGTAGTGTTAGTACTATAGGTAATCAAACCTATGGTGATGAAGTATCTATTCTAGATTTAGATACAAAATTCACAAGTGCATCAGGTGATATTAAAATTAACAGTAAATTAGATGCTAATAAGCATAGTCTTGATGTTGTCGCTACAACAGGTAATATAAACTTTGGTGGTGATGTGATTAATGCCGAGAAAGTAACCTTGAAAGCAGGTCAAGATATTACTACTGAAAAACTAACAGCAAGTGGTGATGTTTCTCTAGACGCTAGTAATGACATTACAACTAATGGTGATGTGGAAGGAGGCAAGGTTGCACTCAAGGCAGGTAATGATATTACTACTGCTAGTTTAAATGCTACAAACGATACTTTAACAATTACTGCAGGTAATGATTTTCTATCTGGTAATGCAGGGAACCCAGTTAAACTTCAAGCTAAGAATAAAGTTTTGATTAAGTCAGTATTAGGAGCCACTACAATTACTGGTGATGTTGAAAGTACTGATGGTGGTGTCGAGATACTTGCTAATACAAATAAGCTAATTACCGTAAAGGGTGATATTACAAGTGATAATAGTGCTGTAACCATTGGAGCAATCAATGATGAGGCTTCGTTTGATTTGACAGGTAAAATTACTGCTAAAAAAGATATTATAATTTATCGTGACATTAAAGGTGGGGATATTGAGATTATTTCTGATCAGGATAATGTTAACCTGCATGGTGATATATCTACTGAAGGTGAAATAAAGTTGGGTGCTGTGGTTGTAGAGGGAGCCCCCGATGTATTTAATATCGCATCAGGTGGAAAAAATATTGTTTTTGAATCAATTAAAGGTACTGGTGAAAAAGGGCTTGGTAACTTCACTTTGCAATTAAATGCTGCTAAAGGTAGGAGTAAAGAAGATGAGGACAATGGAGAAATTAAGGGCGCTGTAAATGTAAGAGCTCTTAATTTGGCCGGTAGCGGAGGAAATATAACTGGAAATATAGTTATTGTTAAGGAGGATGCAACTAATGAAGAAAAGGCTGGGTCTATTCGTGGTATAAAGGGCTATTTCTTTGGTAACAAGTTCTTCTTTAATGGAGATCCTGCGGATTTTGGTTTTGATCAAGGAACGGTACGCACTATAATTCAAAGTATAGCCCCATTAAAAACTGTTTTAAATGATAAGCTGTTCTCAGCTGGTTTGTCTAAAGGTAAGCTTGATGAGGATATGACGGCATCTGATGCGAAAATTTCTGATTCGAAAGGTGCAGAACCTGAAGAATGTGGAGACGAGCTAAACCGCCCTAAAGAGATTGTTGAAGCACAGGGTTGGTCTTTGCTTGGTGTAAAAGCAGATATTGATACTAAAGTTAAAGACGAAGAATGTGAAAAGAAAAGTGATGACATTCAAGCAAAGGCAGAAAAGGCAGTTAACGAGTCTTAGACCTGATTGTTTTTAAAGGATATATAATGAGAGTTCAAAAGGGAATAAATATACTAATATTGTCACTGTTGCTAACAGTGTCCTCAGCTTTTGCGGGTGATAATGCACTTTCATTGGGTAGTTGGCAAAGTATCTCTCGTGATGAATCAAACATTAGTGCAAATGGTATTGAAGGAAAGGTTCGTTTACGTAAAGTGTTGAAGTTTCTTGATGATCCTAATACCTTTGCAGAAGTCTTAGTGTTTGACCATGGGACTTTACTGTTTAGGCATGATAAAAACTTGAAGTCTATACCTAGTGTAAGTAATAAAAAAATCAGAAAGAATAAGATTTTGAGGTATCTAGAGCACCCAGAAGTAAAACCACTCAAGCTGAAACCCTTTACAAAAATAAGTCATGAAGAATATAGGGATGCTCTAAGTGGTGGTACTGTCATGCTATCTTCTACTATTACAAAAGGCACTACAAAAACGTGTTTTTTATTTTACAAAGCAAAAGTTGTAGGAGCTAAGACGAATACAGCAGAAAGTGCAGAAGGGATTTTTTGTAAGCCGACAAAAGAAATTTCGTCAGTAAAAGATTTTGTCGAATCCAATTATAAATTAGCTAGGTCGTTTGTGTTTGATAAAGGGCGTCATGCTAAAGAGTTTGCTGTTTCAGCTTTAGCTGAGCAGTTAGACAAGTTTTACCTAAATACGGATCAGAAGGGACCTACGGTAAACTTTACATATGCAGAGCATATACCATCGTCTAACCGCTTTATACTAAAAGGAAGAATCATAGATAAAACAGGAGTTGGTTTTATTAAGTTAAATGGCATTCGTCTTTCAGAGAAGCAGCTTAAAGAAAATATAACCAAAGATGGAATATTCACTCTTGATGTAAGTGTGCAAGGCGGGCGATCTGGTGTGTTGAATATGCTTTTTGCAGATAGAGCAAAGAATACAACATCAAAGGTTTTTGGTCGCGATGTTAAGGTTGTTAGAAAGGGTAGTCGCCCCCAAGCTAAACCTATTGTACTTAGGCAGCCAGCAGGTCGTGGTACAACTTATGCGCTATTAGCAGCAGTAGGAAGCTATCAAGACAAAAGCCTTTCAACTTTGTTTAGTCCAGTACCTGATGTAAAGAAAATATCACAAGCATTAGGGGCAATAGGGGTTAAAAAACAAAACATTTTTACGCTGTTCAATCCAAATAAGTCTAAGTTTATTGAAACGGTTGATAAAATAAGAGATAAGTTCAAGGCAGGGGATCAGCTAATTGTTTATTACTCTGGCCATGGTGTTTTGTCTCCAAAGACAAAAGAGGGATACTGGTCCTTTAGGGATACCGCTGCTGAGCCTATGCGCCCGAAAACCTGGCTATCAAACAATGAGTTAAGGAAACGCTTATCAGAGTTTACAAAGGGAGGGGCACTTATTGTTGCCGATAGTTGTTTTTCGGGATCATTTGTAAAACACTATTTTGATAATGCAAGTAGCTTGAAGTTTAATCACCAAGAAGAAGCAAGAACGACTCTGACTTCTGGGGGGGTTGCCCCAGTGGCCGATACGGCAAATGGACGTTCAATTAATTCAGAATTTGCCGTGTCATTTTTACAGGCTTTAAAAAGAATGAAGTCTGAGGCTGTAGTAAGAAAAGAAAAGGATGTTCCAGGGTTCTTTCTCTATGGCTTAACAGCCAAGCAGCAGCGTTTAAAGCATCAAGCATTGCCTAATTATGGTTCTTTTGTTGATATTGTTTATATTGATAGGAAAGTCCCCGACTTTAGTTTAAATATAAATTGAGTCTGTAATGATTAATGAGGTGTCATCAGTTGCTCATTACTCAGTCTTAAAAAATTTCAAATGGTCGATACCACTTGCGCGCTGATTAAGCAGGCACTTTGTTCTTCGGTGTCAGCTTGGCAGTCTACCCATTGATGACTGGAACGGTAACGCAGTTGATTAAACTCCCGCTTGCTTCGCTAAAAAGGGCATTGTACTAACGTATGGTGCCCCTTTTTGTGTCTGTTTATCTGTGCTCAGATCCGCCCAAGTGCTACGATAGCTAAGAGCTATGCCCGAATCTGGTGTATGAGTAGTTTTCATCAAGCGACTTTCTGAT
>CAYOHT010000207.1:0-3950 GCA_964403815.1 uncultured Cocleimonas sp. | reverse complement strand
TATGATGTGACCGACTCCGGCATGAAGCGAGCCTTGCATCAACCCGGCGTCCAGCGTGTTGAAATTACAAGCCCGGCGGCTACCATTGTCAATGGGCCTACTGAAACATCTTATTGCACCGGCGTGACCGTCACGTATAGGGGGATCGATGTTTGATGAAATCACAACTGTTTTGCCTCGGCACTCTACCGATTTTGAACGTGCCCTAGAGCAAGCGTCTCTTTGGGTTGTTCGCAACAGCGAAATTGTCGATATTTGGAACCCAGATAGCGTTCCGGCTAAATTCTTGCCGTGGCTCGCGTGGTCTGTTTCGGTCGATGAATGGGGGGCGAACTGGTCTGCCGAGCGCAAGCGCGATTCGATCCGAAATAGCATCGCAATACACCGCCTCAAGGGCACAAAAGGCGCGGTGCGCCGTGCCCTTGATGCAATGGGTTTCGGGGCTGATATGGTTGAGTGGTTCGAGGACGGCTCGCCGACACATACCTTTAGGATTGACGCGTTCGCAGACGAGGTTCGCGGTGCCGGTTATGAGATCGGTCCTGCCCTTTACGAGGCGATCAGCCGTCAAATTAATCACGCCAAGCCCGCTCGTTCTCACTTTACGCTGCGGATTGGGGAGCAGTTCAAGCAGCGGGTTTCGCTTCGCACCGGCCTTTATCATGCTGTGATCGCCTGTCGGGAAACGATTCCGATGGCGAGACCAGAAATTCGGTTAAAAACGGTAAATACCCGTTCGGGCATCTATGAGGTTTCAAGATTGAACCTTTCTCACCTCCCCTTGCCGCGCCAGGCAAGACAGGGGGGCACCTCGGCCGTGCGGTCGGGGCAGGTCGCTCGGGCAACTTCACGTTCAGAACATAGGTTTCGCAGGCGGGGCTTTCTCGGGGACGCCCCAACGGGCGTAAATGCAGAAATCAACCGGCAAAACGTCTTTCGCCGGATCGAGCAGCTTGCGTCCTATGGCTGGACGCCACTGCGACCGGTTCCGGGCGCTCGCTCCCGATACCCTGAAATGATCCCGGCGGGCGTCCCGTTCACGGGACCGCCCTATTCGTCAGTTAAGCTGTTCGGATATACGGTTGGGCAGGATGTCTCGATTGAGACGTTTCTTTCGGCAGCAGCGAACCCGGACAGCGTTCTCTATGGGATCGACCTATGGGATATCGCGCCGACCGGCAGGGCGTTCTATGGGGCGGTTTGCTCAAACTTTATCGCGTATGGTTTTGGGTGGGAATACTCTCCGACAACCTCGATCCTATCACGGGATTGGCACCTTTGGGGCTTCAAGGCCGAGATCAATGATTTCGTGTTTTCAGATATCGAGAACGGTGATGTTGTTGTTACGGATGGTGGCGGTCACATCGAGTATGTCGAGAGTGTCACTGACCACTACGTGATCTTGTTCGATCAGACTTTCGACGGTGTTGAGCGGACAACTTGGACCAAATCGGCGTTCATCGAATACAAAGAGCGCCGAGGCTACAAGCTGCTCAAGTTCGATTATGAGAGCGTTGATATCGACTATCAACCGAACCGTTTTTCACCGATCCGCGACGAAATCACACTTGTCCCGACGCCAAATGATGTTCTGCTAACGCAGCGCGGCAACAAGGCTAACTATATGGCGGGTGATATCGTTCGCTTCAACATCATGCACCCGGATGCTCGCCGCCTGATCGTTAAGCGCGGCGAGGCGACGGTTACGGATGTGATCTTGAGCGGCGAGCAGGTTGTTTCGAGGCCCTACAGTGTCACGGGTAACTATTCGGCTCGTTGCATCATGGAGGACGGAAGCGAAAGTCAGGCCGAGGTATTCAAGGTTGTCAGTATTTCGGCGAGTTCATCTGTTCGGGTGATCCGAGCAAACGCGCCGGTCACTGTCGAATTTGAAACAGACGGGGTGACGGCTACAAACTTGATACTCGAAACCGTGAGGCACGGGTCGTTCTCAAACGGTGTCCTGCAAGAGATCGTTCCGGAAAATATCGAGAATGGACAAGTTACGTTCTCTCATCACGTCACGGGCGAGTTCAACATCCGCTTGAGAGGGGTAAACGAGTATGGGGCAGTCTTTACGGTTCCCGTCTCGGCGATGCCACTCTCGATCATCAACTAGGAGGCTGCGATGGCAGACATTATTACCTCTCTCGGCGAAACCAAGCTGGCGCAAGCCGCTGGTGACGGTACACAAGTCGAGATCACTCATATCGCTCTTGGGGACGCAAACGGCACTGCCTATGATCCTGATTTTGAGCAGACGACTCTTGCCGGAGAACGGGCACGGAGGCCAATTGAAAACCGAATTTTCGGCGGCAACAATTCGTGGACTGTAACCGCGACCTTTCCGACCGATACCGAGAATTTCGAGGTTCGAGAGATCGGATTTTTCGATCAGGACGGCGATCTGATTGCCCTGTATGCGGGCCTTGATGTTGTGCCGCGTCAGACCGGCGTAATTGAGTATGTCGTCAAACACGTTCTGAATTTCAGCCAAGTGCAAAGCGGCCTTGTCGTCGTCAACGCGCCTGATGATGATGTGTATCTCTTGAGCCTATCGACCGCTATATCGGTCGCTACGTTCGTTCGGGAGAATCTTCGACAAGAAATCGCGATCCGCGCAAATGCGCGGGCCGCTCGGGACAACGCGACAGCAATCGCGGAGAACGAAAAGCGCCGGGTCGAGGGGCTTTTCGCCAACTAAGCGGGGTTATCCGCTTTTGAAAGAAAAGGAGGCTAGATCATGTCTAGCAACGAACAACTTGCAACTTTTAACGCCCAAGCAGCCGCGATGCTTACCGCGTTTTCCAATGAATATGATCGCTGGGAATCGGGGACAAACCTTTCTCTTGAGCGCCTCGGCGATACCCGCCGAGAGTTCTACCTTGATCAGGTAAACGGCAATGACGCCAACGATGGCACACAGGCTAATCCCATTCAATCTTTAAGCCGGATTAATGAGTTGAGCGTTTACGGCGGTATAGCGCATGTACGCGTCGTCGGGAATTATCAGGTGCGTGAACGGATTTCTATGCGACCCGGCACAATGGTTCTTAGAGGCAACGGCGGTACTTTGAGCTTTGCGGACGACAGCTCTAATAGTTCGGGAGATCATCCGGGGTTTGTCGTCAATCGCGGCGTGGTTCCGGGCTTCAATTTGGTAGTTGATGACTTTACTTTGAGCCTCCCTGCTGACCCAGGGGAAGAGGGTATTATTATCAATACTGGGTTCGCGGTGATCATTCTAAAGGATGTAACTATCTCTCTTGAGACCACTGACCCAACTCGGATTATTTCAAGTGGTTCGGGCGCTCTAGGAATTGTCACGTCGAGCGTTGTTCTACCCTCCGAAATGCCCGGCCGGTGGGTTGAAAGCGTTGCCGCTGGCGAAGCCCCAGGGACTGCTAAGCGCGTTGCATTTTCGTCTCTGGAAACCCTTTAATCTGAAAGGATATAAGAAATGGAACAATTCACAATTTCGCACGAAGGTGTGACATACGTAGACATGACCCGTGAAGAAATGATCGATAAAGGGGTTCCCGAAGATCATGTTGACAAGGCCATTCAAGCAGATAAGTCGCGTCGAATTGCGCGGGGGAAAATCAACCTCAATGCGGGCGATGTTCCAGCATTGCTTGGCACTACATCGGATGCCGCAGCAATATCAATTTTGGGCATTGCAGCATTGACCGTGGCACTGAAATCTTCCAGTGATTACGGCAAATTCAAAAAGACATTTTTGAGTGCGATGGAGGATTTGGCGGGGGATCACGATATGGTTGCTATCAGTGCGTCTTTCCTTGGTAAGATCAAGGATAAGGAAGTATTGATCCCAGCGCTGATCAAAGGCTTGCCAGATGTTGTAAAAGATATTGAGGATCGCAGCACTGCGGTATCAAAGGCGCTTATCGCTTCATCCAAGCAGGGCTAACTGTGCCAGATTGGTGCAT
>CAYOHT010000206.1:0-3954 GCA_964403815.1 uncultured Cocleimonas sp. | reverse complement strand
GCTTATCTTTGGTTACAAACTTTGCAGCTATGATAGCACCTAGCAAAGCAATCAGAGCAGATACTAAGAAAGTCCATGTTGAGCCCATTGAATCCCATGTGTAGCCACTCAACAAATTACCCACAGCACCACCTAATCCAAAACTAATTCCTGCATAAAGTGCTTGTCCTCGAGCATGTAATCGCCCAGGGAACAGTTGGTGTGTTAAGCTGATTGCAGTAGCATGAAAAAGACCAAAGCTTGCCGCGTGGAGTAGTTGTGATAACACCAAAAAAGCAAAACTATCGACCATAAGTGCAAGAATAACCCAGCGCAAAGACGTTACTAAAAGAGCAAATGCAAATAGCTTGTAAGTGCCAAATCTGTGAAAGAGACGATACACAACGAGAAACAATACAACTTCTGCCAGTACGCCTAGCGCCCACATTAATCCTGTCATGCTACGAGAGTAACCATGATCTTCTAAATAAATACTAAAAAACGTGTAATAAGCACCATGGCTTAGTGACTGCAAAGCACACGCCAAAAGTAGAGCAATGACGATGGGCTTTTTTAATACTTCAAAAATATCCGCACTTTCCACCTGCAAAATACTTTCTACTTTATCCTTTACCAAAAGGCTGCTTATCCCATTAGCAATCAACAAACTTAACATCAGTAATGGCAATAATGCTATCCCATTTTCATCAATAATAAGTGGCAATGCCACAACACTCATAATAAAACCAATAGAACCCCAAAGCCTGATATGGCTGTAGCGAGAGGTATTGCTTGCAAGATAATCTAACGTTAATGCCTCAAATAATGGCAAGCTGGCATTCCAGAAGAAACCAAAAACCGTCATCACTACCACGAACCACCAATAACTTTGATAGGTAAGCACAGCTGCAAAAGCGGCTACAGTAAATAACAAAGAAACCTGAATAATGATCAAGCGCTTTTGCAAATAATCAGACAACCAACCCAACAGGTAGGGAGCCAGTATTTTACTGCCCATGACAATCGCCATGAGCTCACCAATTTCAATGGCAGAAAAATTTAACGACTTAAGGTAGAGCGGCCAATAAGGAACAAACACGCCAAGGGCAGCAAAAAAGAAAAAATAGAATATAGATAAGCGCTGGTATAAATAGCGCTGAGGAGATGGCGTTGTTAGCATTAGATATTATTGATTGCTAACAGCGGCGGCTTCTTTTTTAAAATTTTCTGCCCACCAAAGGCGTAGACGTAAACCCCATCCACTGGTTAGACCAACTTCTGTAAAGCGAATATTGCCGTTACCATCAATTATATAGCTAGTAGGTACGCCCTTAACACCAAAGAGATCAGCTAAGCGGCTGTCTTGGTCAACAATGGTTGGCCACTCTTCTATAGACCGCTCTTCCATGTGCTTTATCACATCGGCCTTATCACCTGATTGATATGCAACCGTTAATACGGGCCAATCTTTTTGTATATCATTTAGACTGCTCTCTTCAAACTTACAAAATGGACACCAGCTCGCCCAAAAATGTAACAGTAGTGGCTTGCCATTATAATCTTCTAAATTTATTGTTTTTCCATCTAACATCACACTCTGAAAACTTGGCGCAACACCGCTCACCATGTCTTTTTGCTGCCAAGCCCTAACGGCAAAAACGATGGCCACAATAACAAGTATTTCAAATAATAGTCGAAGCCAGCGATACTTCTTTTTAGGTTTAGAACTGATTGGTTTTTGAGCTTTCATTGGAATGCTTACAACACTATTTTATTAATAAGCTCAGCTTAGCACACACAAAAAAGCCGTGACAAATATCACGGCTTTTTATCAGAGAAAAACTCTTATTCTACATATTTACTTAATTACATGAACTGTCACCATGCCTGATCCATTATGACCATGACCATCATGCACTCCGTAGTAGAATGTATCAGTTCCTGTCATTCCTGGGATTGGTTTGTAAAGTATCTTATTACCAACCTTATGTGTTTCACCAAAGTTACCGCTATCGACAGCATCCAATAT
Source organism: uncultured Cocleimonas sp. (assembly GCA_964403815.1). Taxonomy (GTDB): domain Bacteria; phylum Pseudomonadota; class Gammaproteobacteria; order Thiotrichales; family Thiotrichaceae; genus Cocleimonas. Next base: position 1,946 of record CAYOHT010000206.1, on the reverse strand, counting down.
CAAAGTATCTCCATCAGGGTCGATATCATTAGCCAATACGTCAATCAAAATATCAACACCATCCTTTGTCGTAACTGTTTCATTCTTAATGATGGGGTAACTATTGTTACCATCATTAGGATCTGTTACTGCGACTGTCGCATAGGCATTAGCTGTATGTCCATGCCCATCTGAAATGGTGTATAAAAACGATATACTGTCAACCACGCCTTTACCTGGTGTAAAACGCACCTTTCCATTAACGATAGTAGCTGTTGCATCTCCTAATGGCTTATCGACAGAGACTAAGGTTAATGTATCGCCATCTGGGTCGGTATCATTCGCAAGCACATCAACAATAATCGTCTTATTCATATCTCCTGAAACCGCATCTTCAACCGCATCAGGCTCTCTGTTTGGCCCAGTTGATGCTTTCTCAACTGTTACCGTAACCGTTGCTTGAGCTGTATCACCTGCAGAATTTTTTACAGTGTATAAGAAAGAATCAGTACCTGAAAAACCATCTTTAGGTAAGTAAGCAAGTTTGCCACTTAATACCTCAACATAGCCATTGGCAGGAGAACTAGTATCTACAATCATCAAACCAGAGTCATCATTTGAAAGTACATCAATGGTAACGCCTTCGCCTTCTTGAGTAGTCGCTCTATCGTTACTAACATTGATTGGATCATTTCCACAACCGTCGTCACAACTACCTTGTACGTCCACACTAATATTAGCGGTTGCCGTATGGCCATGACCATCGCTGATGGTGTAACTGAAGGTATCTGTACCTGTTCCACAAGAGCTAACTGGCGTGTAGACAACCGTGTTACCTTTAACAACTGCCATACCTAGGCTTGGATCACCAAGATCAGTAATGCTTAGAGCATCTCCATCTGGGTCATTGTCATTGCCTAGCACGCTGATTGTAACTGCGTCACACTGAGCGACTGCTGTATCGTCATTTGCAGTAGGTGCTTCATTACCACCTTGGCATTGACCAGTAACGGTTAAATTTACAGTAGCTGTTGATGTATTGCCATTTGAATCCGTAATTGTGTATTGGAAGCTATCGCTACCTACATAATCGTCATTTGGTGTGTACTTGATCGTACCATCAGCTAATACGACTGCCGTTCCATTTGATGCACCGCTTGCTATTGTAACTGTTGCATTACCAGAACCTTGATCGTCATTCGCTAGAACGTTGATTATTGTATTGGTACATGTTTCTAGCGTTACGTTGTCATCCGTTGCTACTGGATCATTGCTAGTCGTATCGTTAACTGTCACTGTGACGGTTGCTATTGCCAAGTTACCTTGAGGGTCGCGTACTTCATAGTCAAACGTATCCGTTCCAGTAAAGCCCGCGTTTGGCGTATACCTAATCTGACCATTAACAATTGTAACGGAGCCATTTGACGGCTGTCTAACAATACGAGTGATACTTGCATCAGAATCATCGTTCGCTAATACATCAATCATGATTGGTGTATTTTCGTCAGTGCTACGCGCATCATCAACTGCATTAACATCAGTATCAACTGGCGCACTTTGAGTAACCGTTACTGTAGCAGTAGCCGTACCGCCGTTTCCATCAGAAATAGTGTAGCCAAACGTATCTTTCTTGCCACAACCTGATCCATCTGGTGTGTACGTGATACTCGTGCCGTCAGCATTTATAACCGCTGTACCATATTGAGGCTGATCAACTTCCGTGACAGTTAAAGCATCACCATTAGCGTCTGTATCATTGCCAACCAAGTTAATAACTCTTGGACCAGTACCACAACTATATGTAGCAGAATCATCATTAGCTACTGGTGCAGTATTTACTGGCGTAGTTGGATCTCTATCAGTAGATGTAAACGTATTCACATTTCGGTTATGCTGCATATTGTTATGCAACGCACGTTTGATCCAAGCTGGAGATGTTGGGATTACCTCTGTTCTCCAAATTACAC
>CAYOHT010000205.1:0-3969 GCA_964403815.1 uncultured Cocleimonas sp. | reverse complement strand
AGTATGAGAGTATGAGTAACTTCTCTACCAATTAACAATTATCAAAGACTCTCCACCAAACAAACCCTATAGTGCACACCACTTTTAACCACTGGAATCCAATATGTCATACACACTCACAACCACCCTCAAACAACCCATCGACGATGCAATAGAAACACTAAAAAGCACGCTAATGAATCACAAGCTTGGCATCGTTAGTGAAGTAAATGTACAAGCCACAATTAAGAATAAACTAGGCGAAGATATCGCGCCTTACCGCATCTTAGGAGCTTGTAATCCCGGTATGGCAAAGAAGATTATTGAAGCAGCCCCAGAAGCTGGTGCGTTATTACCTTGTACGATTGTTGCACGCGAAGAGAACGGGGAAACTATTTTTCACTTCATGGCGCCTGAGCCTGTACTTGGTTTAGAAGATAACAGCGTTGTTCAAGAAGTTGCAAAACTTGCAACCGAACATTTAACAGCCGCTATCACTGATTTAGAAAATATTTAGTTTAGAAAGCACACCCCCCCACTTTTACATGATCATGTAAAAGTGGGGGGGTGTGCTTGAGGGTTCGCTTTAGGAAAGGCTGATTAAGTCGATGAACTAAGCTTGTGCAGATAACTGCTTACTTGCCGCAACCATATTCACCAGCGCAGGCCTTACTTCATCCCACGTCCGTGTTTTCAACCCGCAATCTGGATTTACCCATAATCGTTTTGCTGGGATTCGTTCGCTAGCTTTTTCCATCAAACTCACCATGGATTCTACTGTTGGAATATTGGGTGAGTGAATATCATAAACCCCAGGACCAATTTCATTCGGGTATTTAAAATCATCAAACACATCCAATAATTCCATATCTGAACGCGATGTTTCAATCGTGATTACATCTGCATCCATATCCGCAATGGCTGAGATAATGTCATTAAATTCTGAATAACACATGTGCGTATGAATCTGCGTATCATCTGCCACACCGTTTGCTGTAATCCTAAATGATTGAATCGCCCAATCAAGATACGATTGCCATTGAGACTTTCTCAATGGCAATCCTTCGCGCAATGCCGCTTCATCAATTTGGATAATATGAATGCCTGCTGCTTCTAAATCTAAAACCTCATCACGAATAGCGAATGCCAATTGCAGACAAGTTGTCGATCTTGGTTGATCATCGCGTACAAACGACCAATTCAAGATCGTCACTGGCCCTGTCAGCATACCTTTCATAGGCTTATCTGTGAGTGTTTGTGCATACTTAGCCCACTCTACTGTCATCGCTTTAGGTCTTGAAATATCACCAAAAATAATCGGTGGCTTCACACAGCGAGAACCATAAGATTGCACCCAACCAAATTGCGTAAACGCGTAGCCTTGCAACTGCTCCCCAAAATATTCCACCATATCATTACGCTCAGGCTCACCGTGTACAAACACATCCAAACCTAATGATTCTTGTTCTTCTACACAAAGTTTTATCTCTTTTTCCATTTGAGCTTGATACGCACTCTCTGTTATTAGCACATTTTTAAAATCACGACGCACTTGTCTTATCTCTTGTGTCTGCGGAAAAGAGCCGATAGTGGTCGTAGGATACAACGGAAAATTAAACTTTTTATCCTGTAACTCCGCACGTTTTTGATAATTAGACTTTCTATTTTCTAACGAACTATCCAGCTGAGAAATACGATTTTTTACTATTTGATTATGCACGCGCTTTGATTGCTCTCTCGATTCAATTGCTTGATGATTCTTCTTTAAAGCCTCCGCAACAATAACTCGCCCATGATTTAAAGCATTGGCTAAAACTTGTAATTCCTCAATTTTTTGCACTGCAAACGACAGCCATGATTTAACCTCTTTATCCAAGTTACCTAAATTATCTATGCTGTTATCTATGCTTTCTTCGCTGTCTAAATCCACTGGCACATGCAATAAAGAACACGATGGAGACAGCCAAAGGCGCTCTTGTAATCGTTCATGTAAAGGTTCTAACCATTCTAAAGTTGCCAAGAGATCTGTCTTCCAAATATTCCGCCCATCAATAACGCCCAACGACAACACTTTATGACTCGGCAACCAATCAACCACTTTTAAGATTTCATCTTTTGCATTAATTGCATCAAGGTGTAAACCCGCTACAGGCAACTCACAAGCAAGTTGCAGGTTTTCTTGCAACTCACCAAAGTAACTTGCCAACAATATTTTCACGGATTTATTGCCCAATTGGAAATAAGCTTTTCGCAACGCATGTTGCCACTCGTGTGATAACTCTGTTACTAAAATAGGCTCATCAAATTGCACCCATTCAATACCTTCCGCTTGTAAAGCATCAAGCAGTTGTGCATAAACGACCAACAAATCATCCAAGTGATCCAACTTATTACTTTTCTTATTAAGAGCACCTTTCGACTTGCCCAACCAAAGATAAGTAACAGGACCAACGAGTACGGGCTTTACATTTACGCCCTGTTCTTTTGCCTCTTTTACTTGATCGAGAAGACGACTAGCATCCAAAGAAAATACAGTCTCCTTATCAAACTCAGGCACAATATAGTGATAATTGGTATCAAACCACTTCGTCATTTCACCTGCGGTGACACAAGAACAACTCGATTCATCAACCCCCGAACGCCCACGCGCTACGCGGAAATAATTATCAAGCTCGTCTTCCTTTTGATTCAACCCTAAATCACTTATTCGAGAAGGAACATTCCCCAGCATAAAACTTGTATCCAAAACTTGGTCATAGAAAGAAAAATCCCCTACAGGCACAAAATCCAACCCCGATTGTGACTGCCAGTTTTGTTGGCGAAGCTCCAAGCCTGCCTGCAAAAGTGAATCTTTCGATATTTCTCGTCGCCAGTATTTTTCTAATGCGAATTTAAGTTCTCGTTTTCCCCCAATTCGAGGAAATCCAAAGTTATGTGTCGTTACCATTTTCATACTCCATTTTCTTTTTCTGTTTTTAAGATGAATGTATTGTATTTAGAACTAACAATGAGTAATAATGATTATTATTAATCAATTGATGAGATTAGCTCATAGAATAATTCATGATTGAACATAGCCACCTAAGAATTTTACAAGCCCTAAACCAACATGGAACGCTCACAAAAGCGGCAAATGTACTGTGTTTAAGCCAATCAGCATTGTCTCACCAGATTCGCTATTTAGAGAAAAAACTTGACGTCACTTTATGGCAAAAAGAAGGACGACTATTACGCCTAACCCAAGCAGGCGAGCTATTACTCCAAGTCGCCCAACAAGTATTACCTGTACTCCAGCAAGCCGAAGAAACACTCAAAGCCTATGGCGAAGGGCAACAAGGAATTTTACGCATTGGCGTGGAATGCTACCCTTGTTCAAAATGGCTAAACAGCGTGGTTGGGAGTTTTTTACAAAAACTACCCGATGTCGAGATCGATATTATCAACAAATTTCAATTCTCAGGATTAGAAGGATTATTAAACCATCACGTTGATATTTTGGTGACTCCCGATATTGAAAAAAACAAGAATATTCATTACGAGCCAATAGCCGATTATGATTTAGTCTTACTGGTTTCTGCCAACCATCCTTTAGCAAACTCAGCCGTCATTCATGCCGAACAACTTTCTTCAGAAACTTTATTGACCTTCCCCATCCCCTTGGAGCGTATGGATGTAATGACACGATTTTTAAACCCAGCGGGTGTGCGACCTAAAAAGACCAAAGAAATAGAATCCATCGACCTTATGATTCAACTGGCTTCACTTGGGCGTGGTGTATGTGTGCTACCTGAATGGTTAGCCACTCATTATTGTGAAAAAGCGAAAAGCCCTACAAGGTTAAAAATCGTGAAATTAGGCAAGCAAGGAATTCATAAAAAGCTCTACCTAGCCATGCACCACAATGATCGAGATATTTCCTATATCAAAAAATTCATAAACACTGGCAAAGAAGTCGCTAAAGATATTTTCTAACTCCGTTGAGCCAACAAC
>CAYOHT010000204.1:0-3988 GCA_964403815.1 uncultured Cocleimonas sp. | reverse complement strand
ACTTAGTGACTTCTTCATTTTTTGTTCTATATTTAAGGATAGCTATTGTGAATAGCTCAGGAATTGCAGAATGAATCTAAGGACAGATTATATCTAATGGTTTTACTTCAAATGGTTAAAAAAGCGCTTATGGGCGTTTTATTATTGCTGTGTGTGTTGAGTAGTAGCGCAGATGACACATTGCTAGCTTATCAAGGAAAGCAACTGACGCTAACTGACGAAACACGTGCTGTAAAGACTACTGTTAATGAAAGCCAATTCTATCAAGCCTTGGTTGCAGAATTTTACAACCAATCTGGCGCGCCGAAACTAACACTTAAATACTATTTACCTTTGGCTTTGATCAGTAATGATCCTGCACTCGTAAAACGAGTTACAGAGATTGCCACAGCAACAGCGCAGTTAAAGAAAGGACTTAAAGTAGCAAAACATTGGGTTGAACTAAGCCCGAATGATATTGAAGCACAGCAATATCTTACGCTGCTATATCTTAGGGATAATCAGCTTGAAAAATCAGCAGAACAGTTGCAATTTGTCTATCAGATCGTCGAGAAAGACCACAAACAAGATACAGTGAAGAAGAATGTACTCAGTAAAGGTTTAAAATTTATTGGTGCTCTGTTGGTGATTGAGGCGCACCATGAAAAAGCGTACAACGTGTATCAACACTACATTAAGAAGCAAGCTTCTGTAACAGGCTTTGAAAAATACAGTGGGCAACAAAACTTGATTTTGGCATCCCTAGCCATGAATGCGAAAAAGTACAATATGGTTGTTTCTGCATTAGACGGTATTGAGAAAAGTAGTTCACAATATTTTACTAGCGCCGCAATGATGAAAACGAAAGCATTGCAAAAACTAGGGCGACTTAATGAGGCTGCTAAGCTATTACAGATCCTTGTAAAAGATAAAGAAACTAGCGACAGCAAGCGATTAGAATTAACACGCTTGCTAATACAAGTGGGTAAGAAGGACGAAGCCACCATAATTTTAAATGACTTGATAACAAAGCACCCCAAAAATAATGATCTACTAAAAGCATTGATTGCTTTAAATATTGATCAACAAAGTTGGCGAGAAGCGAAAAGAAATAACCGCAAGTTAAGGAAGAGCGAAGCTTATCAAAATGATGCGGCTTATTTTAAAGGTGAAATAAACGAAGGGCAGGGCAAGCTGAAACAGGCATTAGCTGATTTTAGAAAAGTGAAAAGTGGTGCATTCTTAAAAAATGCACATAAAAACACGGCTCGTTTATCATCAAAAGTTGAAAGTTTAGATATAGCTCAACAATGGTTGCAGTCAGAACAAAAGAAATCATCTAAGAAGAAAGATCAGGCTTATTGGCTAAAGCTAGAAGCAGATTTGTTATCAGATAAACGAAAGTACACCGATGCGCTACAGCGTTATAACAGCGTAGTCACGCTAATGCCCAAGAAAATGAGCTACCGCTATTACCGTGGTTTGTTATTTGAGCGAACCAAACAAATAGCATTAGCAGAGAGAGACTTTAATTTTATTATTAAGAAACAGAAAAACAATGCCAATGCTTTAAATGCATTAGGATTTTTGTTGGTAAAACATACCAGTCGTTTTGATGAAGCTAAGATACACATAGAAAAAGCCTTCAAACTAAAGCCGAATGATCCAACGATTATGGATAGTTTGGGTTGGGTTTATTATCGTACAGGGGAAATGGCGATAGCAGAAAGCTATCTTCGCAAAGCCTTTAGAGCGGTTAAAAACCCACAGATTGCCAGTCACTTAATTACAGTGTTGGCAAAGTCAGGTCAGCATCAAGAAGCCAGAAAGCTGTTTAATGAAATGATAAAGAAATATCCTGAGAGTACGATATTGGCTGATGTAAAAATGCATCTTAAAAAACTTTAATAAGCGCGAAGACAAAACATCATGTAAAAGTGGGGGGGTGTGCTTTTAATCACTGCTTAAATCATAATAATAATCTAAAATAGTGATATGACACTAATCAAACAGAACGACCTCATCACCAGCGTCGCCGATGCTCTACAATTTATCTCTTACTACCACGGTGAAGATTTCATCCGCGCCATGACCGATGCATGGGAGCGTGAAGAATCACCCGCCGCCAAAGATGCTATCACCCAAATCCTAGTGAATTCTCGTATGAGCGCCGAAGGGCATCGCCCATTGTGCCAAGACACAGGTATTGTCGTCGTTTTTCTCAAAATTGGCATGGATGTGCAATGGTCTGATGCAACGATATCTGTAGAAGATATGGTAAACGAAGGCGTGCGCCGCGCTTATTCTCACCCTGATAATGTATTGCGAGCTTCTATTATGGCTGACCCGCTGGGGGCGAGAACCAACACCAAAGACAATACGCCCGCAGTTATTCATACCCAAATAGTGCAGGGCGATACGGTTGAAGTACAACTCGCCGCAAAAGGTGGCGGCTCAGAAAATAAAGCCAAAATGGTGATGCTAAACCCCAGCGATTCTTTGGTCGATTGGGTGGTGAAGACCGTGCCTACGATGGGCGCTGGTTGGTGTCCGCCAGGTATGTTGGGTATCGGCGTGGGTGGGACAGCAGAAAAAGCGGCGTTACTCGCCAAGCAATCCTTAATGGAGCCGATTGATATTCACGAACTAATAAAACGTGGACCACAGAATCGCGTTGAAGAATTGCGTTTAGAAATTATGGAAAAGGTCAATAACCTCGGCATCGGCGCGCAGGGTTTAGGCGGTTTAACTACCGTGCTTGATGTGAAGATTTTTGATTATCCAACCCATGCGGCATCGTTACCTGTGTGTATGATTCCCAACTGTGCGGCAACGCGCCACGCACATTTTACCTTAGATGGTTCTGGTACAGCGGTACTCACACCGCCTGATTTAAGCATCTGGCCAGATATTAGTTACGAAGCGGGCGACAAGGCACGGCGTGTAGATTTGGATAATTTAAGCCCAGAAGATATTCAAGATTGGAAACCCGGTGAAGTGTTACTACTCTCAGGAAAAATGCTAACAGGCAGAGATGCCGCGCATAAACGCATGATCGGCATATTAGATACTGGCGAAGAACTACCTGTGAGCTTAAAAGGTAAGTTCATCTACTACGTTGGTCCAGTAGACCCGGTGGGTGATGAAGTCGTCGGCCCAGCAGGTCCAACCACCGCTACGCGCATGGATAAATTCACCGATCAGATACTTTCACAAACAGGCTTACTAGGCATGATTGGCAAGGCAGAACGTGGCCCTGTCGCCATCGAAGCGATAAAAAAGCACAAAAGCGCCTATTTGATGGCAGTAGGTGGTGCGGCGTACTTGGTATCCAAAGTAATAATAGGCGCAAAAGTATTAGCCTTTGAAGAAATGGGTATGGAAGCGATTTATGAATTTGAAGTAAAAGATATGCCAGTGACAGTTGCGGTGGATTCAAAAGGTGAATCGGTGCATCAAACAGGCCCTGCAGAATGGAAGGAAATTATCTTTAAGAAAAAAAAGCAATAGAATGCTAACAAGCAAGCCTAATGGGAACTTTTGAGAAATATTCTACTCGTATTAAAATGGGTATTTATAAAAACCAAAACTTCTTACAAGGAATTATCATGAAATTAAAATCTTTCATTCTCATATTTTCATTCCTGCTAGGCAGCCTTACTTATGCAGAAGCGCTTCCAAAAGGTGCAATCAAAGATGGTTCATTATCAAATGAAAAACTCATAGGTGATGCAAAAGTTGGTGTGGCGGCAAAAGTAGCAACGCTGGGCTGCAACAAACCTGAAAAAGTTAATTTCTATGTGACACAAATGCCAGAAGGAAAAACAGGTTCTCGCGTCTGGAAGGAGCTTTGGATCGTTGAGGGCTGTAAAAAGAAGTACCTGATAAAAGTTCGTTTTCAAGAAGATGCCACAGGTGCTGCATGGACAATTGTGAAGTGAGCTTACCTATAATGTTCTAAGCTTATATAATTCTTCAATATCCTTATGTTTATTGATAAACATAAGGA
>CAYOHT010000203.1:0-4003 GCA_964403815.1 uncultured Cocleimonas sp. | reverse complement strand
TAACCAACAACGAGATAAGCTGTACAAGCAATCGCGTATAACGCAACGTTTTTAGTCAAAATTTCTGTGGTACTTTTAGAACGAACCAAACCTGCTTCTAACATTGAGAAGCCAGCAGCCATCCACATAACAAGAGCACCCATTACCAAGAAGTAAAAGGTATCCATTGCATATTGTAATTCTAATATATTGTTTTCCATGATTAACTTCTCCTTTAAAGCGCTTCAGGACCAGTCTCACCCGTACGAATACGAATAGTCTGCTCAATGCTTGATACAAAAATCTTGCCGTCACCAATCTTGCCTGTGTTAGCAGCTTTAGTGATTGCCTCGATTACTTGATCAACGATGTCGCCAGGAACAGCAGCTTCGATTTTTACTTTTGGTAAGAAATCTACAACATACTCAGCACCACGATATAACTCAGTGTGACCTTTTTGACGACCAAATCCTTTAACCTCTGTTACGGTAATACCCGCAACGCCAATCTCAGATAATGCTTCGCGCACATCATCGAGTTTGAAAGGCTTTACTATTGCAGTGACTAACTTCATTGCATTTCTCTCCTAAACATAAAAAGTTTTAATTCCTGAATAGCAACATCGGGGGACGAACATTCAGGCAAGCGTTATTGCTAACCCACATATTGCAACTACTGTGCCAACTTTTAGTAAAATGGTTTTCTTGTTAAACAGCGATGAACGGTAGGAGACAAGCTAACCTGGTACTGGATAGCACTAAAATAGTGCGATAAACTACGAGTAACGCTCCTATTTAGTGCGGAAAAAATTGAAGATCATTGATAGGGCAATTTGAAGAGTTGGCGCGATGTTTGCTACAGAGCTTATTAAATGACAGATGTAAATATTAGCAATACAATTTTTTCTGATACGGTGAGTGATGCGCTCAGCACGGCTGTGGTCGTTTTAGATAAGTCATTAATTATTCAGCACATGAATGCAGCGGCAGAAAACCTTTTTGGTCAAAGTCGCAAACGTGTAATTGCAAAGTCATACACCGCTTTATTAGAAGCTGAGATGGTTGATGAGCATCTACAAGCTGTATTAAAAAACAAAGAGCCACAAACGCTGAGAGAGTGTTACCTCAAAGGTAAATATAAAGAAAGTATTACTCTTGATTGCGTAGCAAACCCATTGTTAAAAACAGGAAAACTACACGGAATCGTACTTGAGCTGCATCGAAAAGATTATCAGCTGCGTATAAGCCGAGAAGAACAATTATTAAGTCAGCAACAAGCAACACAAATGCTAGTGCGAGGTATGGCGCATGAAATTAAGAATCCATTGGGTGGAATTCGTGGCGCAGCGCAGTTATTAGAGTCAGAACTTGCGAGCGATGAATTAAAAGAATATACAAATATCATTATTTCAGAGGCTGATCGCTTAAAAATATTGGTTGATCGAATGTTAGGCTCGCCTCAACCTATTAAGAATGAAATAGTGAATATTCATGAAGTTTTAGAACGGGTTCGTAAGTTGATCATCGCCGATACTCCCGAAGGTGTTGAGCTACGTTTTGATTACGATCCCAGTATTCCAGACTTAAATGGTGACAGAGACAATCTCATACAGCTCGTTTTTAATATTGCAGGCAATGCGATAAAAGCGGTAGGTGACTCAGGCAATATATTATTTAAAACACGAATATTAAGAAATTTCACTATCAATCAAAAAACGCATCGCTTGGCATTAAAATTAGAGGTTATTGATAATGGACGAGGTGTCCCCGATGATATTCGCGATAAACTATTTTTTCCCATGATTAGTGGGTCGGCAAAGGGTACGGGTCTTGGTTTGTCCATCGCGCAATCATTAGCGAATCGACATCATGGCGTTATCGAATTTGAATCACAAGTGGGCGAGACGTGTTTCACACTGCTTTTACCTATACTCGATAAAGAACAGAAAGACACCGATAAATTAGCAGGAGCTAAAACGTGAGCGAAAAACTATGGATAGTTGATGACGATCAGTCTATCCGCTGGGTATTACAACGTGCGCTCGAAAAAGCACAAATGGATGTGACTGCATTTGAATTTGCGACAGATTTACTGCGCCAATTACGCGAGGCTGATGAGAGAGAACTACCCGATGCGGTAATTTCAGATATTCGTATGCCGGGCATGGATGGTTTTGAGCTAATCAAAGAAATTCACAAGCTCTACCCTGATCTCCCCGTGATTATAATGACCGCGCATTCAGATATGGATAGCGCCATGTCTGCCTATGAAAGTGGCGCATTTGAATATCTGCCAAAGCCGTTTGATATAAATGAGGCGATAGAGTTAGCACACCGAGCCTGTGCATCAAATCAACTCCCTGAAAAAATAACAGAAGATGATTCGCCGATTACTCAACAAGAAATCATTGGTAAATCGGTTGCGATGCAGGAGCTTTTTCGCACCATCGGGCGTTTAAGCAAAACCAGTATTTCGGTATTAATCACGGGCGAATCAGGCACAGGTAAAGAGTTAGTTGCCAAAGCCTTACACACACACAGCCCGCGAGCCGAAAAAACCTTCATTGCAATAAATACAGCAGCAATCCCAAAAGATTTATTAGAATCGGAATTATTCGGGCATGAAAAAGGCGCATTCACAGGCGCACAAGCGCAACGAAAAGGTCGCTTTGAACAAGCTGACGGTGGTACATTATTCTTAGATGAGATTGGCGATATGCCTGCAGAATTACAAACACGTTTATTGCGCGTATTGGCAGACGGCGAATTTTACAGAGTCGGCGGAACACAGCCTGTAAAAGTGGATGTGCGCGTAGTTGCCGCAACCCATCAAGACTTAGAGCAACACGTGAAAAATGGGGCATTCCGTGAAGATTTATACCATCGTTTGAATGTTATTCGTGTGCAAATACCTGCTTTGCGTGAACGAGGCGAAGATATAATCTTATTGCTGAATCACTTTTTAGCGCAAGCATCAAAAGAGTTAAGCGTAGATCAAAAAAGCTTGAATGAAGACGTGAGCATCTACCTACAAACCCTAGATTGGCCAGGCAACGTGCGCCAATTAGAAAATGCCAGCCGTTGGTTGACTGTTATGGCAACAGGGCATGAAATCACGCTGGATGATTTACCTCAAGATTTAAAAAGTAGTGATACCGACACCAATAATAGTTGGGAATCACTCTTGCATCAAAACATGATGCAACGCCTAAACCGTGGCGATAAGCGTATACTTGATGAAGTTTCGCCCATCTTCGAAACCATCGCTTTAAATGCAGCCTTACAAAAAACAGGCGGGCGTAAAAAGGACGCGGCTGATTTGCTAGGTTGGGGGAGAAATACCCTAACGCGAAAGCTAAAAGAGCTGAACATAACAGAGAGCAAGGATGATTGATTTCTTGTGAATTGATTTTTTCCCTCTATCTAAAAGACGTAGTAAAACTCCTATTGTAGGTTGGCGCTGAGGAACGAAGCCCAACGACCCAGAGAGCGGTGCCATGTTGGGCTTCGCAAGCTCAGCACCAACCTACAAATTATCTTTTACAATATCCTCAGTTAGAGCTAAGGTGTTTAGCTTAATCCAACCCCTCTATGTAATTCAAATGACGAATAAAAAATGACTGATTTACTACCTTTTGAAACTATAAAAACGGCAGAAAAAACCGAATACACTATCATCTGGCTTCACGGCTTAGGCGCAGATGGAAACGACTTTGTGCCACTCGTGCCAGAATTAAGATTACCCGAATCAATGGCAATAAAATTCATATTCCCTCACGCACCTGTTCGCCCAATTACCTTAAACAACGGATTTGAAATGCGCGCTTGGTTCGATATGTTCTCGTTAGACAGGAGTAACAACACCGATGAATCTGATTTACTAACCACTGTTGGTTGGATCAATCAATTCATCGATCAAGAAATAGAAAACGGCGTACCTTCAACAAAAATCCTACTAGCAGGCTTTTCGCAAGGCGGCGTAATCGCCTTTCATGCGGGGCTTCGTTACCCTAAAAAGTTAGCAG
>CAYOHT010000202.1:0-4007 GCA_964403815.1 uncultured Cocleimonas sp. | reverse complement strand
GAAATCTGGTAGTTAATACTAAAAAGCACACCCCCCTAGTTTTACATGATGTTTTCATTTGTTTAAAAACATCATGTAAAACTAGGGGGGTGTGCTTTTTTATTATTATTTATAGCAATTACAGGTCAATACCTTTCTGCGCTTGAATCCCATCACGATAGGCATGTTTCACATCAGCAATTTCAGAAACAGTATCTGCAAGTTCAACTAATTCATCTGTTGCGGCACGACCCGTTACCACCACATGTTGCATTATTGGGCGCTTTTGTATATCTGCCAAGACACCTTCACCCTCAAGATATTTATAGCTTAACAAATAAGTCAGTTCATCCAGCACCACTAAATCATAACTTGAGTCATTTAACATGTTTTGAGCAACTGCCCAGCCTTTTTCCGAAGTTTCTATATCTTGTGTGCGATCTTGTGTATCCCACGTAAAGCCATCGCCTAACACATGCCAATCGCAATTTTCGTGCGCGCTAAAAAAAGCCTCTTCGCCTGTATCGGTTCTGCTTTTAATAAATTGGCAAACGCCGACTTTCATATTGTGACCTAATGCCCGCGCAACCATGCCAAATGCTGAACTGGACTTGCCTTTGCCGTTGCCAGTGAGTACTAGCAACAAGCCTTTATTTTTATCGGCTTTGGAAATACTTTCGTCTATGACAGACTTTTTACTTTCCATGCGCTTTTTGTGACGTTTGTTTTTATCCATAAGAATGTACCTAATAATTTGACCTATAAAAAAGCCCTGGCTAAATGACCAAGGCTTTTGTTTTTAACTGTCTTCCCACATTTTATGTAAAGACAAAACTCATGCGGTACTTAAGAATGCGCAGGGTTCGCTAACTTACGCCCATGCACAATCGCAAGGTGAACCAAGCCAATAAAGCTTAAATAAATACCTGTAGTCTTCAAATAGCCCGGCAGATACTTAGCAACCGCTTGGCTATATTCAGAGATGCTCATGACCTCAAACTTACCCGCGAAGAAGTAAAAACCGATATTAGATATAGCAAAACAAACCACCGTACCTACAAACGCTGCAGCCACAAACTTAAACAAGCCCAATGAAGACTCTTGATAATTATTAGCAAACCAACGCCCCGCAAACCACATCGCAAAGTATGATGGAATCAAAAATGGATACGAAGGCGTAAAGCAATAGTGAGTAGCACCGTTAACTGCATCAATCACAATCAAATCAATCACAAATGCAGCCAAGAAAAACAACGGGAACGCATAACGCCCAAGAGTCTTACCACTCAGGTAAAAACCCACCATGAAGAAGATTGCCCACGATGCATCTTGTAAATGGGCAGTGATATTGCCGCGCGTGAGAATCATCGCGAGTAGGAGTAAACCGCCGATAATATATTTAGTATTTTGGTTCAATGAATTGATTATATTGTTTTTTGAGTTCATTTATAACTCCTTATGAGCTTATCTTGTATAGCGCATCATAATACCTTACAGTCTAAACTTTGCCTAATTATCTATAAGCCTTAATAACTGCTAGTCGCATATATACAATGTCTTCACAGATGAAAAATAACACAGAAATCAAAACACTCATTCTAGGCGGCGCTCGCTCAGGAAAAAGTAGCTATGCGGAAAGCATTGCCGTTGAATCAGGTAAAACGCTTATTTATATCGCGACGGCGAAAGCTTTAGATGAAGAAACGCAACAGCGTGTTGCACATCATAAAAAAAGCAGATCAGGGCTAGGCTGGAAAACCATTGAAGAGCCTCTCGCCCTAGCAGATAGTTTAAAAAAATGGGCGAAACCAGATAGTATTATTCTTGTCGATTGCCTCACAATGTGGATTACCAATTTGCTCTCTGAAAAAGAGACTAATGAGGAAGCACACCCCCCCACTTTTACATCATCTAAAAGTGGGGGGGTGTGCTTAGCGCGCTTACATAAAGAAGTTGAGGCGTTGCTTGCTTGTGTTAATACATTGCCCTGCGATGTGATTTTTGTCAGCAATGAAGTGAGCATGGGCATTATTCCTATGGGCGAGTTGACACGTCAATATGTGGATGAAGCTGGTCGCTTACATCAACAGCTGGCTCAGCAGATTGAGAATGTTATTCTCATGGTAGCAGGGCTACCTCACAAAATTAAAACCAACGGAGAGCTTAATTGAACTGGATAAATAATCCTTGCTTACAACGCGATGAGCAATTTGCAGCGCTGGCAACTGAACGCCAAACACAACTTACAAAACCGCTTGGTTCATTAGGTGAGCTAGAAAATATAGCCATTCGCATTGCTGATATTCAGCAAACAGATTCTCCCTCTGTTGAGCATATTGCCATCGCTATTTTTGCCGCAGATCATGGCGTGGTTGAAGAAGGCGTTTCGGCATTTCCACAAGAAGTTACGGCGCAAATGGTGATGAACTTTTTACAAGGTGGCGCGGCAATTAGCGTGCTTGCCAAACAACTGGGCGCAAACTTAGAAGTGATTGACGCTGGAATCTTAACGCCTTTACCAGAACAAAAGGGTTTAGTTATTCAGCGTGCGGCGGCTGGCACTGCCAATAGCGCTAAACAAGCGGCGATGACAAAGGAGCAATTAGAATCAGCTTTTCAAACAGGGCATGACGCGATTGAAAGAGCCATTGAAAATGGGGCTGAGTTATTCATTGGTGGCGAAATGGGGATTGGAAACACCACCTCAGCCGCAGCCTTATATTGTGCATTACTCGGCTTAACGCCTGAGCAAGCAACAGGTGCAGGCACAGGTTTGGATGGTGAAGGTATCAAACATAAAATAGGCGTTATCAAGCAAATGCTAGAACTACACCAAGTTTGCGATGATGACGCTTTAGAATGGCTTCGTTGTATTGGCGGATTTGAAATCGTGGCACTCACTGGTGCTTATATCCGTGCTGCACAACGTGGCTTGCCTGTCATTGTGGATGGTTTTATTAGTGCAGCCGCCGCGCTTTGCGCCACTTTGATTCAACCTAAAGTCAATGATGTGTTATTTTTCTCTCATATTTCGGCGGAACAAGGTCATCGCAATGTGATGGAAATACTCCAGCAAAAACCTTTGTTAGACTTAGGGATGAGACTAGGCGAAGGCAGTGGCGCGGCAGTCGCGGCAAATCTATTGCGCTCGGCTTGTTTGCTACACACACAAATGGCAACTTTTGCAGAAGCGGCTGTTGCTACAAAAAGTTAAGTAATGAGCGAATGCACTCAAATAGATTTACTAAGACACGGAGAACTTGAAACGTCTGGGTTATTTTGTGCGAAATCTGACGAGCCTCTTAGTAAAAAAGGTCTACAAAATTTATGGGATGCCACCCAAGATGGCGAATGGGATATTATTATCAGCTCCTCTCACGAGCGCTGCCAATCATTTGCCAAGGTACTCGCAAAACAAAAAGAGTGTAAGCTAATCATTGAGCCAGCGTTTCAAGAAATGGATTTTGGCGACTGGACTGGCATAGCGACCAAAACGCTTTGGGAGCAAGAGTTTTCAAGTTTAAAACAATTATGGGAGTACCCAGAAAGCTTTGTTGCACCTTCGGGAGAGTCCATGAAAGCCTTCACCCAGCGAGTAATGCAAGGCTGGCAAGCAATGTTAGAAAAATATAAAAACCAAAATATTTTGTTGATCACCCATGCGGGCGTTATTCGTGCAGTTCTTACGGAAGCTCTAAAAATCAGCCATCAGTCTGCGCTCAGTTTTAATATCGAATACGCGCATTCTAGCCAGTTACATTATTATCCTGATGGTGTTTATTCACTGCGCTCACACGGTATTTCTCGTTGTTAAACCATCCTTACCTAAAAGCTTTTTTTCTAGCCTTGGCTTTACTAACACGCTTGCCTATTCCACAGCTAGATAATTTAAAAGCAAAAGACTCAGGACGTTCTGCTTTGTTTTATCCTGCTGTAGGGTTAATCATCGGGCTTATTCTTTATATTCCGTTACTGTTATTTCCTCAAGCATCGCCTCTATTATTGGCTGCAATAATTACCGTTATTTG
>CAYOHT010000201.1:0-4011 GCA_964403815.1 uncultured Cocleimonas sp. | reverse complement strand
TTTGGTCAGAGTATAATAGATAGCCATATAAACTAAGGTGGTTTGTTCTTAGTATTAATCTGGACGTCATGTAAAAGTGGGGGGGT
This sequence comes from uncultured Cocleimonas sp., assembly GCA_964403815.1. Lineage (GTDB taxonomy): Bacteria > Pseudomonadota > Gammaproteobacteria > Thiotrichales > Thiotrichaceae > Cocleimonas. Next base: position 3,925 of record CAYOHT010000201.1, on the reverse strand, counting down.
GTGCTTTATAAGTAATAATTGATACGATACACCGATGAATGAAACAGTATTAGTAACAGGTTGCTCAACGGGCATCGGCTATCATGTCGCAAAAGGTTTAAAAGAACGTGGCTACAATGTTTACGCAACGGCACGTAAAGAAGAAGATGTGCAAAGACTAATCTCAGAAGGCTTTAAGTGTTTACAGTTGGATTATGCCGATTCTAAAAGTGTGCAAGATTTAGCCAATGAGTTGATGCTTTTGGTGGGTACGAATCTTTATGGCGTTTTTCATAATGGCGCATATGGACAACCAGGCGCGGTAGAAGATTTAACGCGTGAAACGATTGAAAAGCAGTTTGCAGCAAATGTATTTGGTTGGATGGAGTTGAATAACCGTCTGATTGTATTAATGCGCCACAATAATCGTGGACGCATTATTTTTAATAGCTCGGTTTTAGGGCTTATTTCCTTGCCATTTCGTGGCGCGTACAATGCCAGTAAATATGCCATTGAAGGATTTGCGGATACTTTACGTCTGGAGCTATCTGATACCAATGTGAAAGTCTCTTTAGTAGAACCTGGCCCTGTTGAAAGCCGCTTTCGCGCCAATGCTTTGCAAGCTTTGAAAGATAATGTAAATATGGAAGACAGCGTACATCGTGATCGCTATAAAAAAACCCTAGATCGTTTAGCCAAAGAAGGTAAAGTTGATCCATACACGCTTCCGCCAGAAGCCGTGCTGAAAAAAGTCATTCATGCGTTAGAAAGCAAAAGCCCACAAGCGCATTATTATGTGACCACGCCGACCTATATCATGGGAACATTAAAACGATTACTGCCAGCGAAATGGATGGATAAGTTTATTCTTAAGACGGCTGGTGGTGAATTGAAAGATTGAAAGGAAAATACAATGCTTGAATATCTATTTTTCACTCAAGAAATTGCTGATAAATTCATTACTTTTGTTGAAGGAAAAAACCTTGCGTGGGAGCAAAAAAATGATCCTATGTTAGACAGTATCGTTATCGAAACCTCAGAAGATATTGAGGATAGTCTTTGGGATGAATTGGATGACTACCATGATTCATTAGGCGAAGAAGATCAAAAAATACTAGAAGCTGAATTGGCGGAAAGTGATACAGAAACCAACGCCGCAGGTATTTATATTCAACTTGCTAATGGCGAACAAACCGTTGCACAAATTGATCCAGAAGTGATGAACCGTATGTTAAGTGTGATTAGTATGGGTGAGTTTAATGCTTTCATTGAAACCATTGTGAGCAGTGTAGAGAGGCCTGATGATGCGCCTATTTGTGAGAAGCGTTGATTGATCAAACATCATGTAAAAGTGGGGGGGTGTGATTCTAATAGTATTAGATAATACAGTCATTCCGTGGCAAAAACCCTAATCCGCATGCCCAATATTACGCGTAGCAATCATCAATATAACCACCACAAACAACATAACCCCAGCACCTGCAAGCATCGCGTAGTCTTCCATCTGCAAAATAAAGTAGAGCGCGGTATATAAACTGCTGAGCAGTACCAATATGAAAATACCTTTACCAAAGCTTTTAAGCACGGCAAAGGTATATAGCGTGATAATGCCGACAATGGTACTAGCGGCGTAGATGTACGCCATCATAAACGGTATTTGTTCTGAGAGTGAAATCAGCAGTAGGTAAAACAAGATCAAGGATATACCGATAATCGCGTATTGAATAATATGGATTTTGGATTTTCTTGCTATCTTGCGGGTACTTGTCACAGAAACTTCAAAAACCAAAAAAGTAAGGAAGGTTAATCCAATAAATAAAGCACCATATTTAACCGCTCGGCTGACTTTGGAATACAAAGAGACAGGCGTAAATAAATCAACGCCTGTTGTCACACTATTAAGCTGATAGCTTTCTTCGCCCATCAACCATGATTGTGGATAGTTGCGTGCTAGATGCGGAATCTGCCATTCTGCGCTAAAACCTTCGTCAGATATGATTTTTGACGTGGGTAAAATATCGCCCTGAAAACTTGGGTGCGGCCATTTAGATTCTATTTGCGCGATACTGGTTTCGCCCACAGGCGCAAAACGAAAGCGCGTGTTGCCTTTAAATGAAAGCTGTATCTTAAAAGAGGGACGTACTTCACCCATTGGAATATTCTTCATACTGGCATGAAAGCCATTTGGCAGGATCTTGGTTAAACGCGTTCCTGGTTCAAACTTTGCACTATTGCCTTCCCAACGCAGTGGCGTGGTGCTACTAATGGCTTTGGTATCGCTTAACCCTATGGATAACCATGCTTTTTTCCAGCGTATATTGGTGTTTTTATTGGCCGTTGGTAAAAGCCCTAAATCAAAATTTCCTGTAATGGTTAAGTCTGCTTTGTAAACTAACGCATCGTAAATCCCACGTTTTTTGTGTTCATCATTGAGTTTGGTCTTGATGTTTAATTCTTCGGGCAACAGCACCATGGTTTTATCTTTAAATACGTCACGGCTAACGGTTTTAGTCACGCCATTGCTGTCGGTAACAGTTTCTACGCTGGTAATGTGCACAACATAAGGCACGACAAGCACAGGGCCGATGACAGTTTGGTCACTTCCCCAGCCTTTTGAAATATCATCAACCACGGAGTGATAATAGCTAGTACGTTCGCGTACAATATCGCCCACCATCAACAATGGTATGATCATTAGCAGCATTAACAAGCCCACTAACAAGCTACGAAAGGTTAATGATTTAAAAAATGATTGTTTAGTTGCTGATTCTTTTGTAAGTTCTGTTGTATTTGCCATCTGTGCGCTGTTCCCCTTTTTGTCGGGCATAGAATACATTAATTAACATAGCCACGAAACACAAAGAAGGAACCATGATAGTTTTAGGAATTGAATCATCCTGTGATGAAACAGGTATCGCTATTTATGATACCGACAAAGGTTTAATCGCAGACCAACTTTATTCGCAAGTCGCGCTACATGCCGAATACGGCGGTGTTGTACCTGAGCTTGCCTCGCGTGATCATATTCAAAAAACCGTACCGTTAATAAAAGAAGCGGTAGCAGAGGCAGGTTTGGCATTATCAGACTTGGATGGCATCGCCTACACCAGTGGACCAGGTTTGATTGGCGCGTTAATGGTTGGCGCATCCATTGGAAGATCACTCGCTTGGGGCTTAAAAATCCCAGCCGTAGCTGTGCATCACATGGAAGGGCATTTGCTTGCGCCGATGCTCGAAAAAGACAACGCGCCAGAATTTCCTTTCATTGCTTTGTTAGTCTCTGGCGGTCATACCATGTTGGTTGATGTGCAAGCGATTGGTGATTACAAGATCATGGGACAATCGTTGGACGATGCCGTCGGTGAAGCCTTTGATAAAACAGCCAAAATGCTCGGATTGGGTTATCCCGGTGGGCCAATTTTGGCAGAGCTTGCAACCAAAGGAGAAGAGGGCGCATACAACTTTCCACGCCCAATGATTCGCCAAGGCGGACTCGACTTTAGTTACAGCGGTTTAAAGACATTCGCGCTAACCACTTGGAATAAATCGACAAAGACCGAACAAGATAAAGCCAATATCGCCCATGCATTTCAAGAAGCAGTGGTGGATACGCTATTTATAAAATGCCGCCGTGCGATAGAAAGCATTGGCGCAGAACGCTTGGTAATTGCTGGTGGCGTAGGCGCAAATAAACGCCTGCGCGAGAAATTATTAGAGCTTGGCGTTGAAGTGTATTTTCCAAGAATGGAATACTGCACCGACAACGGCGCAATGATTGCCTATGCTGGCGCGATACGTTTAGAAGCAGGTCAGGCAGAAGATACTGAGATTAAGCCAATGCCACGTTGGTCTTTGGAGGATTTGGATCGGGTTTAAAGACTCTTTGCCACGGAATCCACGGAAAGACACGGAATTGAAATGCACACCCCTCTAGTTTTACATGATG
>CAYOHT010000200.1:0-4012 GCA_964403815.1 uncultured Cocleimonas sp. | reverse complement strand
TTAAGGAGTGTTAAATGTCATTACTCTACGTTAAAAGTGAGTGAAACAGATTGCTTTTTAGCCCTTTCTTATCAAAACTCACAGTGTATTTTGCTCCCATTGTATTATGGGTTTGCGCCAAAAAACAGTCTGCATAACCTGCAGATTTATTTTGGTAAAGTTGCAATGCTTTAAAGGCATTTTCTGAATCCTCAATACAAAATTCTTGCGTAATTAGAATCTGCTGAATAACTTCGGCTATTTGATTTTTGGAATAAGCGTAGGCTGTTGATAACACCCATGCTAATTCACACAGTACAATTTTACTGATGATTCCAGGGCTTTCCTTAGTCAGTTGAGTTTCAATAAAATGGTTAGCCTCATTGGATTGTTGCTGATCATCTTGAGTGATATATCGAACTAAAACATTGGTATCAATACCAATCATCCTTTTGCACCCTGTGCAATTGCGCTTTCCATTTCTTCAAGCGATATTGGCTTTTTAGGCTTAGGGAGCATTCCTTTAAGTTTCTTCACTGAAGACTTCATAGGGATAATGAGTAGCTGCCCATTTTTGGTAATGGTAAATTCAAGTTTGTCCCCTGCTTCCAGACCCAACTGATCTCTAATTTTCTTTGGAAATGTCATTTGACCTTTGCTTGTTAATGTAGCCTGCATAGTATTACCTTTTTAAGTATATCTTACTTCTTGTAAGGAATTTTAGCATTATTGATGACTTTAATAAAGGCATCTAACTGCACAACAATAATCAAAATATCAATACTAGCTTCATACATCACAACCTTACATGTTTTATGCTCAGATTACCCTGCATAAACCTATCGGTTCATCTGCCATTAACTCATAGACACTTATAATCTGTATTCCATTCTCAATAAACTAAAGTAACCATGTTTAAACATAAATTAAAAGCCTCCCTTATACATCTTGGTCTCAGCATCCTTTTAGTTGGTTTAGTCATTGGTAGTCTATTATTCTTTTTCTTCCCACAGCTTTTTATTGGTGTTTCTGATTTTAAAGAGATTGCTTTTCTTATCATTACAATTGACCTTATTTTAGGCCCATTACTTACTTTTGTGGTGTTTAAACCAAAAAAGAAAACACTTACCTTTGATTTGTCTGTCATTGCCGCTATACAACTATCTGCCCTTGCCTATGGTGCTTTCGCTCTTTATCAAGTTCACCCTGTTTACGTTACGTTTAATATCGATCGTTTTACTCTTGTTAGTGCTAAAGATGCAGAGCCTGAAAAAGCACAATATGATGAATATAAAGTATCTAAACTCACAACCGCTAAACTTGCTTTTGCAAAAATGCCTGATGATATTGAAAAGAGAAATGATATAACGCTTGGTGCCGCTATGGGCGGTGGTGATTTGGATGTTCACACAGAATATTACGAGCCTTATGAAAACCATATTGATCAAGTTTTAGCGCGAAGCCTTGACCCTAAATTAATTTTTGCTGATGAAGCATCTAAAAAACAAGCAAAAAGCTTTTACAATAAGCACCAAGATCGCCTTGATGACTTTGCCTATTTACCTTTAAACAGCCAAAAGAAGGATGCCATTATTGTGCTTGATAAAGTTACGGCTCAACCTATTGCAACGCTTAACATTGACCCTTGGGAATTATCTAAAAAAGTAGATTGATAAATAATTATTAGAATTATCAGCGCTATTAAATCCAAATAGAAAGGCAGTTTTATGAATGATATGCGCCAATACTTGTGTACTTACTGATCAAGCCCAACCAACGGTGCAAAAAGAGTAGTTTGGAGCTTCATGCCTTAACCTACATAACATAATTCTAGCCTATGCTATAATAATTTTCTCTCTTATTCTTAGGCTTAACAATGGCAGAAGCACTTTCAAAACCAGCAACTTACGAAGATTTATTGGCTGTGCCTGATATTTTAGTGGCTGAGATTATCTACGGCGTACTGCATACCCATCCGCGACCTGCACCTAAACATGCTTGGGCTTCATCTTCTCTTGGAATTGAAGTAGGTTCTCCCTATGGTAAAGGTAGTGGTGGCCCTGGTGGCTGGTGGATTCTTGATGAGCCTGAATGCCATTTAGGTGAGGATATATTTGTATCAGATATTGCAGGATGGCGCAAAGAAAACATGCCCACTCTACCTGAAACGGCATGGTTTGAATTAGCGCCTGAGTGGGTTTGTGAGGTTCTTTCGCCTTCTACCGCGCGTATTGACCGTGCTGAAAAAATGCCTCTTTACGCCCGTTATGGAGTTAAATATATTTGGCTGGTTGATCCTGACTTAAAAACGCTTGAAGCATATAAAAATGTAAAGGGTCAATGGGTGTTACTCACCACTTTGGATAATGATAAAGATGTGTCCGTTGAACCTTTTGATGCGATTACATTTTCTTTAGGTGCTTTGTGGGGTTAAATCACAGATGCCAATCTACCACCTGCTTAGTTAACCCAACCCTTTATCGGGCTTTACTCAATAATCTACGCTACAAACCATAAGCTCGCTCAAATGCGAATCAAATTAGCTCTACGAAACCTTTATATCAGTCAAGCTGTTATTTTTGCATTTCTGCTTTTTGCGTATTTTGTTTGGTTTCCCCATTCCTTCTCTAAGCTGGGCGGTTTTAGTGAAACTGCTTTAATGCTGATTTTTGTTGATTTGGTTTTAGGGCCTTTACTTGTTTTTATTGTTTATAAAGAAGGTAAGCGGTTTTTAGCCTTTGATATTAATACTTTACTTGCTATACAGCTTGGCGCTTTCGTTTTTGGAGCTTATTCGCTTTATTTAAAGCACCCTGCTTATGCTGTTTTTACGGTAGATCGGTTTACCTTGGCGAATGTTAGCCAGCTTTATCCTCAGCAACACTGGTTAGAACAGATCCGCGCTAGCTTCTTTTCTTCTCCACAATTTGTTATTGCAAAATCACCTGATAATGCTAAAAAACGTAATGCCCTTATGTTCAATGTTCTGTTAAACGGCGAGCCTGATATTAATGAGCGACCTGCCTTGTTTAAGCCTTTGGAGCAACATATTGATACCGTGTTTTCTAAAAGTATTCCAATCAACCAGCTGTTTCAAAATAGCAAAACCAAGGAGAAGCTTACTCAGTTTTATAAACAACACGGTGGAAAACCTAATGACTATGCTTATTTTCCGTTAGTGGGGAATAATAAAAAAGATATGATTTGGGTATTTAATAGAAGTACGGCGCAAGCAATTGGGATTATTGATAGTGATCCTTGGTTGATGGCAAATAAATAAGCATTCACACCCCCCTACTTTTACATGATAGCTCGTTAGCTTTTTAACGACTGCTAAAATTTATGCAGAGCGACACAACTTGCACTGTTGTAAGCCCTTTGTAGGTTGGCGCTGAGCTTGCAAAGCCCAACAAAAGCACGTCATGTTGGGCTTCGTTCCTCAGCGCTAACCTACAGTATTCGTTTTAAAAAAGCCCTTTTATTTCGCTAATAAACAAGCTTAAAATCTGACTTACTCACCCTAAGATAACACGCCTTATCACGCCAATCGCCTAGCACTATTCGCTTTGCTGACTTTCCTTCAAGATCAAATTCATGTTCGGCTGGGCGATGCGTGTGACCATGAATTAAAAAGCACACCCCCCCACTTTTACATGATGTTTCAACTTGTTGTTGGTTTACATCGAAAATCATGGCGTTTTTTTGTTGGATTTTGAGTTTATTTTTTTCGCTGGTTTTTTTACGCACTTGCCCTGCTTTTTGGGCACGTTTTTCTGGGCTCATTGCAAGATATATTTTTTGTACCAGTTTGAGGCGGAATACCCAGCGCATACGTTGGTAGGCTTTATCATCGGTACAAAGCGTATCACCGTGCATGATGAGCGTGGGGGTGCCGTATAAATCTATCACTGTTTCATCGGGCAATAACTCTGCACCTATGCGTTGCATAAACTTATCGCCAATCAAGAAATCACGATTTCCTTGGATGAAATAGATTTTTGTGCCTGCATCGGAGAGTGACTTTAGTTTCTCA
>CAYOHT010000199.1:0-4050 GCA_964403815.1 uncultured Cocleimonas sp. | reverse complement strand
TGTGCTTCAGGCTCACTGTAGCTATAAACACCATGAACAGTAGACTTACTTCCATCACCTCTTATCGGCTCTGACGGACCTGTCCAGCCTTCAAGTGGTTTTACATCAAATGCGCGTAGCAACTGAGTAAATACTAAAAATGGCTCTTTAACTTTGCCAAAGTTTTCGCCTTGCTGAGCAGGGTTTCGTGCTTCAGGGTCAGTTAAAACGGCTTTAACAACCGCCTTTAAGTAACCTCTATGACCATTGCCATCATCGTTAAAGACCTTAGTCACTCTAGCTACATATTCAGAAGAAGGGTTAGATGTCACCAAATTAGTAATTAAGTGTTTACTTACAAAGGGTCCAACATTTGGGTGATTAAACAACACATCAAGTGCCGCATCCAACCCACTACCATCAGCGCCTGAATTTAAAGCGAAAGTATTACCTAAAACGGTCACATAACCATCGCCACCTTCGGCAGCCTCATCTTCATGATGCTCGGGGAAGAATTCCATTGGCGCAGCGTATTCACCTTTGCCCATATTGGTATAACCATAACGAGGATTGCTTTTCACATCCCAGCCTGTCATTACCTTAGCTAACTCAACCACGTCTTCTTGTGTGTAAGTGGGTACTTGATGAAATCCCGCATCTGGATAGGTATCAGGGTTACTATCACGGTTTGGCGAACCATCAATATTCAATTCAAAAAGACCAATCGTAAACAACTGAATAATTTCACGTGCAAAGTTCTCATCAGGGCGAGTAGATTTTTCAGGGTTTGCTTTTTGATTGCCTTGATAAGTCAAATAAACACCCATCGTTGCACTACGAGAAACCTCACCTAATAGATCACGGAAGCTACCAAAAGCATTTTTAGCAAGAATATCATTATAGTAAGCAACACTCTCGCCACGAAGGTATAAACGTGGGTCTTTAATTGAAACAACCATCAGCTGACTCAATGCATAAGCAACACGTTGTCTTAATTGATCACTACCGTGTCGTGTATTCGTTGGATGACCCAATGCATTCTCCAACCATGCAGATGCTTGATTAGCCCTTAGGTGCCAAATTGGTCCACCACCCGTGCCAAAGATACCATCTTTAGACCAAGTAATTGATGGCTCAACTTGATAGGCAATTTCAATAGTTCTTTCAAGGTGTGTCTTAAAGTCATCCGTCGCACTACTATAAGCAGAAGGTTTCGCTAATTGCTCATTGATCCATGCTGCCTCGCCCATACCAACTACGCGATCAATTTCAGCTTCTGTTGCACCAAAAGTAGCTTGGGTTAGCAAGCGATGGGCACTGGTCACTGTTGATTCTACTTTGTTACCAACACCTCCGTCTTTTTCTGATTCCGATCCGCCTCCACAGGCATTCAAAAGGAACAGGGAACTAAAGACTATAGGTAGCCACTTCGTATTCATATACACTCCGTTATAATTCTTATAATTTATTGGGGGCTGAAGTTTAGAACTTCATTTATCATTTAATGATTGGTTTAGTAAGGTCAACTATTTTGTGTAGCACTGTACGGGGGTAGAGTGATAAAACTACAAGTAACCTACAGCCAACCTGCTGCAATTAAATAATACATTCTGCTTAAACTATTATTTTAATATTTTGTTAAGCTAGCATTCATCATATAGAAAACTGCCAATTAATAACAGTTATAACACCAACCATCCGACAGATGGTTTATTCGTCTGCTTATAACTACCCTGTAAGAGCTACCTATAAAACTAGGGGGGTGTACTTCCATAAAAGATGAGCCTATAAACTATCTAGCCAAGTAGAAGCGGCTATTACCAGCTCATCTCCCTTATCAGTAAAATAATGATTCGCATCTGGCACAACCACTTGTTGAGATTTTGGGTTGGCTGCTTTGGTAATCTGCATCAATCGTCCGGGGGCTTTATTGAGTACCCCAGGGTATTCCTTAGAACCGAACACATCCAGCACAGGTATTTTCATAGCATCTAAAGGAAACGGTTTTGCCATCTTTTGAGAAAAATCTGTCGCACCCATTCCTGCACCAATATATGCATTGATACTATCCCCTGCTTTGCCATCTTTGCTTCTCACCCATTCCATTGCCATGTGCGCGCCACAGCTATGCGCTAGTAATACGATATTATTAATACCTTGATCTTTTAGGTGTTTGATACCCGCTTCAATACGCGGACCCGCTTGAGAAAATAATGGCACATAATCATAGTATTTTGCTGTTTTCACCAACACAGGCATTTGTAGCGAGAGTGTACGCCAGCCTTTTGCTGGGAGCTGTGTACGCAAAGGAAAAATCGTATCTTCCCAATTAGGATGAAAGCCTCGTCCATGCAGAATAATCACCGCACCTTTGGTATCCCCTTCTGGCTCTTGGTCAATAGCCATAAACTCATGACCTTCATTAGAACCATCTTTGAGAAAGATCACATCACCATCAAGCACCGCATCTTCAACTTCGACTGCCATACGTTTCTCACGCTCTAAGTCGGCTTTTCCTGCTTCTGATTTTGCAAAAACTGCTGATGAAAAAGCCATTAAAACAACCACAAAACCTAGTATAAATTTATTCACCAATGCATCTCCATTTCTTATCGTATGACCTATTTACAGTTTATGTATAGCACCAAGCCACAAGAAAAACAAATTACTTGATGATTTACTTTACCTTTAAGCTAATTAGCGGTACTTTTACATCAGATACTTATCTAATCATGCAAGGGCTTGCACACCAATGAGTAAAGACTATAACGCCGAATCCATAAAAGTTCTTAGTGGTCTTGACCCTGTTCGAAAACGTCCGGGCATGTATACCGAAACCACCCGCCCCAATCACCTCGCGCAAGAGGTGATTGATAACAGTGTCGATGAGGCGCTGGCTGGCCACGCAGATAAAATCCAAGTTATTTTACATGCCGATGGCTCTTTATCGGTTACCGATAACGGCCGTGGAATGCCTGTTGATATTCACCCTGAGCAAGGTGTATCGGGCGTTGAGGTGATTTTAAGCACGCTTCATGCGGGTGGTAAATTCTCGGATGATAACTACGAATTCTCTGGCGGTTTGCACGGCGTAGGCATCTCTGTGGTTAATGCGCTATCGCTAATTTTGGAAGTTCGCATCAAACGCGATGGCAAAGAATACGAAATGGTATTCGAGAATGGTCACAAAGAAACCGACCTTGAAGTCATCAATACCGTAGGCAAAAAGAACACAGGCACTTCCTTGCACTTTTGGCCTAACGGACAATATTTTGACACGGTTAAATTCTCAGTGCGTCGTCTCAAACACAATTTACGCGCCAAAGCCGTACTTTGCCCAGGTTTGCACATTACGTTCACCGAAGAAGGCCTAAGTTCCGACAAGAATGAAACCGAAGAATGGTATTACGAAGATGGCATCCGTGATTATTTAGTCGGCGCTATCGAAGGCTTTGAAAACTTACCCAGCGAGCCATTTTTAGGCGAATTTAAAAGCAAAGGCGAAGCCGTAGATTGGGCGCTCTGCTGGTTACCCGAAGGGGGCGATCTGGTACAAGAAAGCTACGTAAATTTGATACCCACATCACAAGGCGGCACACACACCAACGGCTTACGCACTGGCTTAACCGATGCTTTACGCGACTTTGCCGAGTTTCGTAATTTAATGCCGCGTGGTTTAAAACTTGCACCAGACGACATTTGGGACAAGTTGTGTTTTATCCTCTCATTCAAGATGCTCGATCCACAATTTTCAGGTCAAACCAAAGAACGTTTATCCTCACGCGGCGCGGCAGCTTTTGTTTCTGGCGTAGTTAAAGATGCCTTTAGTCTTTATTTAAATCAAAATCCCAATACGGGCGATTTGATTGCCGAACACGTTATCAACAACGCCCAAAAACGCGCCAAAGCCAGCAAAAAAGTCGTGCGCAAAAAGATTGCCACAGGCCCTGCTCTACCAGGAAAGTTAGCAGACTGTAGCTCGCAAGACTTGAATATGACGGAGATATTTTTGGTAGAGGGTGACTCAGCGGGAGGCTCTGCCAAACAAGCGCGTAGCCGAGAGTTTCAAGC
>CAYOHT010000198.1:0-4080 GCA_964403815.1 uncultured Cocleimonas sp. | reverse complement strand
TACATGATGTTTTAACTCGTATTAAAACATCATGTAAAACTAGGGGGGTGTGCTTTTTATATTGTTAGTATTGATAATAGTGGTAAATTTATATTTATCAATATGAATTTTAGAGGCTTTACAAGAATAGTCGTGTTAATGCTTTAAAGCTCGCTCTTAAATGTTTGGCGATATTTTTTTGCCGCTGCTTCATAGCGCGCTACTTGTTGCTTAAAGCTAGGTATTGATTTATCAAACACGCCGATGGTTTCATCAAATTTTACAATTTGATTAATCTGAGTGAAAAACTTGTCGGTTAACGGATTATCTTGGCTCTTGTGCGCGATAGCGCGAGGGTAGGCTTGATCTACAAAGTTTTTGCTGAATTCTGACAGACTTTTACAAGCAGACAGCAGCGATTTTGTTATCGGGTCTTTTGCTTTTATCTTACGTACGGCACGGTAGTAAGTGTTGATGACATTGCGATGAGTTACATGGTCGTAGTCTTTAACCTGCTGGAAGGGAGCATCAAATTTTTCAGCATTAAAATAATAAAAAAGTTTTACATAATTTGCGCGCGCATAAGTAATCGACTCATCACCTAAAGTTGTACATTTTTGTAAAATGGAAACCCTATCTACACTACGACCACATCCAGAAATACTGAACATTAAAGTAAGTATCAAGGCTATTTCAAACGTTATTCTAAAAACAAATCTCATATAAATGTTGTGAAAGACCTTTGTAGAGCTTAAATGATATAAGTTATTTTATTATGGCGATTGTTACAATAAATTAGTTGCTGTAACTTTCAAACTGTCAGTTATCCTTAGTTTAGTCGCTTTTATCTGGAGCATCATAAGAGTTTAACTAATTTTATCTATACTGGCTTTAATATAAATTTATAGACAGATCAAGGAAGGCTCATGCACACTTTTACCCTAGGGAAATCTTTTATAACGGCGGTTGCATCCGCGGTGCTACTGCTGACTCCTATTCTCTCTTATGCTTTTGACTTGGATGCGGCAGTTGTTATCTACCAAGATGAGCAACAATATCAAGAGCAAGAAGTTTATCAGCAGCCTCAACAAACTACACAAGGTCATAGCCGCGAGTATTATCAGCAAAAGTGGCTAGAAAGCCAAGGTGTGGCTCAGCCTGTTATGCATCAGCCACAAAGCCAGCCGCGCCAACAGGCACGACCCGCTCCCGAAGCGGATGATTTATTTATGGCGGCCGTGAACGGCAACAATGGGCAGATTGGTAACTTAGTATCACAAGGTTTGAACATTAATGTAGCCAATACTGAGCGCGAAACAGCGCTGCACATGGCGGCAGCAAGAGGGCATTACTCAACCGTTATTTATCTTATCAACAACGGCGCACATGTGAATGCGCGCACCGTAAAAAATTGGATTCCACTGCACCATGCGGTGCGCTTTCGCCATGCCAATATTGCAAATTACTTACTTCAACGTGGCTCTTCATCCGGCGCTAGAACATCGGATGGATTAAGTGCGGTTGATATGGCAAGAAATTCGAATGACAGTCGTATGCTGTCTATTATGGGCGCGCGCTAATTTATGTTTAATTAAGCTTTTTTAGCAGGTTGAGGTCGGCTAAATACCCAATTGTTTATCGTCGATTCTTGTTCAGAAAATTGGTAACCACCAGCCCCAAAGTCTTTAATGTCTTCGGCATGTTCAATACGGTTTCTTAAAATAAAATCCGTCATCATGCCACGCGCACGTTTAGCAAAAATAGCGATTACGCGTGTCTTGCCATCTTTGGTTTCTTTAAAGTTGATGTTCAGTAAACGCCCATCTAATTTTTTAGGCTTAACGGATTTAAAATATTCATTAGACGCTAGATTAACCAATACTTTTTCTTGGTGACCTTCTAATGTTTCATTGAGCTTATCGGTAATGCGTTCATCCCAAAACTGATAAAGATTTTCACCACGCGGATTTTTAAGCTTGGTTTTCATCTCTAAACGATACGGCTGGATCAAGTCCATTGGGCGTAACGCACCATAAAGGCCAGATAAAATCCGCAGGTGATCTTGAGCATAATTGAGATCACCATCGCTGTACTTTTCTTTTTGAATGCCTGAATACACATCACCTTTGAACGCAAATAGTGCCGCTTTAGCATTTTCGGTATCAAAGGGCATGGTCCAAGTATTGAAGCGTTCTACATTGAGAATTGATATATTTTCACTCACATCCATTAACTCACGCACATCTTTTATATCAAGCTTTTTGGCTTCATTAATGAGGAGCTGAGAGTCTTTGAGCTGATCAGGAATACTATGCACTTTCGACGGTGTTGGTGTGTCAAAATCCTGCCCTTTTGAGGGTGATAATGTGATTAGCATATAAAGGTCTCTGCTACTCAGCCATTAACTTTTCATACTTAGCCATTAGCTGATCTTCATTTTCTTCGTTATCTGGATCTTTTGGAATACAATCAACAGGGCACACTTCAACACACTGTGGTTCATCATAATGACCTACACATTCGGTACACTTATCTCTGACGATTTCGTATATTTCATCACCCATATAAATTGCCTCATTGGGGCACTCTGGTTCACAAACGTCACAGTTGATGCATTCGTCTGTTATTAGTAATGACATTCTCTTTATTTCCTTTTAAATCTTGTTGATGATTGATTTTAACAGTGCTTTGTTTAAAAAACATTAACCATTATCAATCCTGTGTCTATTGTATTAATGAGGGCAAAACCTAGCTTTACAAGATTTGTCGTTTTGACTCCTATAATTATTTAAGGCATGGTTACAATTAATAATAATGAATATAATAAATGGGATCACATGAAACGCTTCTTAGTTGCCACTACAATCATACTTAACTTACTGTTTAATCTAACGGTAATGGCGGGCTCATTTCAGTCCGTTCAAAAAGCCTGCGATGAGGGTGATATTCAAAAATGTTTCAAGCTTGCCGTTGCATATGATGTTGGAACGGTTAAGAAACGAGATGTTGGTAAAGCCTCCACGCTATATCACAAAGCTTGTTATGGGGAGCACGCAACTGCTTGCTACAACTTGGCATCAATTTATTCCAATGATCCAAAAGTACAACTTTCTACCATAAATGATTTATACCAAATGTCTTGTGATGGTGGGCATATGGCTGGTTGTAATAATTTTGCGCTAGCACTTTCCGAAGGCGGCTTAATAGGAAAGGATATTAATAGAGTTGTTAACTTGCACGAAAAAACCTGTAACAGTGAGTTTTACGAAGGATGTTTTCACCTCGCCAATATGTTTTCTGCTGGAAATGGCGTAGGGGAAAATGCTTCAAAGGCAATGGAGCTATACCAAAAATCCTGTGAAGGGGGGTTTGCCGAAGGGTGTTATAAAGCAGGCGTAAATTATTCAAAAGGTAAAGGTGTAGAGCCGAGTAATTTTCATGGCGCAAAGCTATATCAAAAAGCCTGCGACGGTGGATTTACAGAGGGTTGCTACAACCTTGCGTTTAATTACGCTCGAGGGCAAGGTGTTGAAAAGAATATCGCAGTCGCCACTAATTTTTACCAAAAATCTTGTACCGAAGGTTATGTAAGAGCCTGCATTAACCTTGGTAATCAATATTTTTCTGGTAATGGCGTAAAGCGCAATACTTTTAAAGCACTAAAGCTATACCAAAAAGCGTGTTACGGCGGGGTTGCAGAGGGCTGTTATAATCTTGGCATTAATTATGCTAACGGTACTGCTGTCGTTAAAAGCAACAGACAAGCAGTAGACTATTTTGAAAAGTCTTGTGAGATGAAATATGCCAATGGCTGTAGCGCTCATGTAGAATTAAAAACGGTTAAATCACTTAATTCATCCCGAAAACTAGCAAAGACAGGAAGAGTGTTTTAAAAGCAATCCTGCTGAGCCTGTGAATGCACACCCCCCCACTTTTGCATGATAGCTCGTTAGCTTTTCTAACGACTGCTAGAATTTATGCAAAACTCCATGATATTTTCTAAAGGAAAGACTGATTAAGTCGATTAGAATTAAGCGCAGAAAAAGCTGTCGCTATTTTTCACGAAGTGAGACGTAATAGTCATTCTATTGCGCCGATCTT
>CAYOHT010000197.1:0-4095 GCA_964403815.1 uncultured Cocleimonas sp. | reverse complement strand
TAAAATGGAAATACTAAATATAGAGGAAGTTGGTTTTTATGATACTGGTAAAAGAACGGTATCATTAACCATATTAAACAAAAATAATAAGGAAAAGGTTATTAATGTTGAAACTATATGTGGATTGTATCGTAAAGATTTAGGTTGTTCGATTTGTCCCGTTGATGAAGATTTGGAAAAATTGTTTGAGGGCGTGTTTAGCGGGTTAAATAAGGATGATTTTGATGATTACGATAACGATATTGAAAAAATCATTGAAGAAACAGAGAGGTATATGAGTCGTACGTACGTATTAGAGGTATCTAATCGTAATACTGATTATGTTTTCAAAATTTTCACTAGTAAAGTGACGCTTGCAAGAATTAACCCTGAATTTACTGATGCCGAAATTTCAAACAATCAGTCTAAATATATAAATATTAAAGATTTCGACAATCTCTCAGAGGCTAAAGATTTTCTTAGAGGCATTTGCTAGAAGACAAATAAAAGGAGTAAATAAAATAAAAATACTAAACATAAGAGTGCTTAAATACTCTAACTATAGCTAAAGAACAGCAGGATTAACTACACGAAATAAAGAAGGTGAAAAAGGGATTGTTCATGTTGACACTACAGAAGGACTATATCGCAAAGACTTGGACTGTGATGTTTATCTTCTTCGTGAAGGTCCGAGGGGTTGGTTTGAGGATAACCCGAACAATATAAATAAAGATTATTTTGATGATTATGAAAATGACATTAAGAAAATCATTAAAGAAGCGGAAGGCTTTCTACTAAAGCATTCTACAAAAAAAAGGACTATTAAAATGAAAATGAACATACTAAGAATTTATGTAGATCCAGAAAACAAATGTTGCTCAATCGTAGAGTATGATAATGGAGAAGTAGAATGCTTAGAGGGATCACATTATCTTAGATGTGATAAAGGACTAAGAGACACTGTATCTGAAGCACTTGACCTATGGAAATTACCTCTCGATGAAACTACTATACTAGTAGAACGTAACGGTGGTGATATGATAGAGTGGTAAGGTACATTTATCACCTTCAAATTTTAATAAGGAAAACTAATAGATTAAAGGGTAACAACTTATGAAAACAGCAACCATTTCAGTAAAAGCAGCCTCCTATGATACACAAAATGGACTAAGAATAAAAATCTACGCTAACGAAGAAATGAGACAGAAAGATCAATTTGCATTTTTTGGGGTAGATAACGAAGAAGAGTTAGATAAAGAGATTGACTTGATGAATAAAGGTGAGTCATTCATCTGTAATTATGATGATGAAGATGGTCGCTTTAATTTATTAAGTGTAGTAGATGTACCAGACAATATGAACAAAAGTTACGTGCTTTTTGATGTTTACGAAGTTATTGATGGATTTGAGACTGTCATAACACAGTTATCTGAAGTAGAAACTTTTTGCCCTAAATCAGAAGCTTTGGAAAATTCAAGATACTACAAAAACGATATTGACGGACATTATAATGCCCTAAGATATGGTGATTGGGACGAAAAGTCAAGAACACTTAAAGATAGTAACAATTTAATTATTATTAAAAATATTAGGAATATTACTCCACAACAAGCGGTTATCTTTAGGTTAGCAAAAAGTTTCTAAGTAAAACACGCAAAAATTAACCACAAACATTAAAATAGGTTTAATACCGTGAAAATTGAAATTGAGATAAAAGATTACGCACTACTGGTAGAATCGTTATTTGCTTACGAAAGTTATCTGAAGAATCGAATACACTTATATCATAACGAAAAAGCTATAAAAACTCTTCAATACACGCTTTCTAGAGTGTCTGAAGGTACTTCCCAAGCAAAAAAACAAGCAGAGATCCTACAAAAGCGTATAGACGGTAAAAATTAAAATTGACATTCCACTATATAAGCGGGGGCGGTCTTACATTATGGTTTGATAAAAGCTACAAGACTTTCTCCTGTACTTAAATGAACTAGTGGCAAGGAACAGAAACTAAAGCGTATACATCCGAACATACCAAAAACTATTTAATAGATGAATACAAAACAAATTTAATTAAAAAGGAGAAGTTAATAGTATGCTAAGACTAGTTCAGTACATGACGACTAAAGAAGACAAAGATTATGCTAGTAGTGTTATTGAAGTGTTAGGAGATGCAAAATAAATCTGGCATCTTTGGTATCAGTTAGATGAAAGTAAGTTTAATAAACACTTGGAAGTTTTTTCTGTAAGGACTGGGAATCTAGTGGATATGACTAATAATGGAACAACATCTGGGTATTTAAATGCTAGGGAGAACTCTGTGATGGATGCAAAATAGTTTAACATACTAAGCTGCTTGTTATAAAAACCCTAAAATAGAAATACAATTTTAAACTAATTAGTTTACGTTTATTACCATTTTCCTGACACCAGGAATATGGTTACCCCTAAAAAGGGTTAAAACCTTAACGCCCAAACAAACTAATTACACTAAGTAGAGTCTTCTTTACTTAATACTTCAACACCTAAACCAACAACACTATTGCCCAAACTTATATTGGGTTTTTATTCAGGAGAATACTATGAGTATACCAACAGTAAACATTACTTCCGCAGTAGATATAACAGTAGCCGCACTTAGAGCAAAAGTACCAGTACTTTGTCATGGTAGTCCGGGTATAGGTAAATCCCAAGGATGGGCTAAAAAGGTCGCAGAAGAATTTAATGCAGAGCTATCTGTGTTTATCCCTTCTCACCATGACCCTATAGCTATTAATGGACTACCAGCACCTAACATTAAAGAAGGTACTACTGACATATATATGACTAAGTACTTTAGTGATGTAATAAATAATGCTAAAGCTAAACCAGATAAGAATTTTATTATTTTTTTAGATGAAATTGGTCAAGCCTCTACAGCTCATCAAGCCCCTTTAATGGAATTGATACACGAAAAGAAAGTAGCAGGAAAGAAATTACCTGATAACTGTTTTATCATTGCTGCTACTAATAAAATTACCGATGGGGCTATGGTACAACGTATGTCAACACCTTTACGTAACCGTTTTGTACACTTCGAGTTAATCCCTGACCGTAGTGCGTGGCTAGAATGGGTGGCTAAGTCAGACACACTTAAAGACGTACCTAAGCATATTAAAATATTAGTAAAAGGGTTTTTAGAGTTTAAACCAGATAGTTTCTATACCTTTGATACTAAGCGTAATGATATATTTGCTTTTGCTACTCCACGTAGCTGGGAAGCTCTTATTCGTATGCTTGCTGTACATCCAAAAACAACTACAGAGCCTTACAACGGTGAAGCAGTAAGTAAGATACATACATTAGCTTTAAGCAGTATAGGAGAGCCTGTAGCAAGTGATCTATCAGCATTTGCAGCTACTTATGCAAACTTACCTACTATGAAAGACATTGAAGAAGGCTGTAATCCTGCATTAGATACTAATGACGCTGCAATACTTTATGCGTTAGCTACAGCTCTTATTAGCCGTCTTGAATATAAGTTCTACAATACTGAAAATAAAGACACTAAGGCATTTGGTGAGATTAAAAACTTGTATGAGTATGCAATAGAACACTTACACAAAGATCTACAAGTCTGGTTGGTTAAAACATTATACTCAGATAAAGAACTACGAAAACAAGCAACAGCAGGTTGTGAGTACTGGAAAGTAGAATGTGTAGATGAATTTATTACCGATAACCTTGATTTGTTGGTTTAGTACATTACGTACTAGAAGAGAGGGAACCTTGAGTAATATTGAGTATATACTACTAGAAGAGGTTAAAGAGCTTTCACGAGTATTCTATAGTATCCTTCCCAATATGCGTATTAACTATTTATTAGGTACAGAAGTACGTTGGGAGGGTGATCTACATTTAAATACCTTTATAGGTAACCTGTCTAAATTAGAATATGTAGATTTATGTACCTACACCTTTTTAAAAAGTAACTACAAAGAGGTTGTTGACGAGGTTAAAAATCTAATTGTAAGGTTAAGGCTACAAGATTTACCCCTACCTTCTGTTCATATAAGCTATAGAACTTACCACGATAAGCGACAAGAAGGAGTTACGGAACACTATGTCAATATAGAGGGG
>CAYOHT010000196.1:0-4150 GCA_964403815.1 uncultured Cocleimonas sp. | reverse complement strand
CAAGCATTAAAGAAAAAACGCCAATTTGCAGCAGCAAAAAAGAAGCTCGTTGTGCAAAAAACCGTTTCTAAGAAGAATATTACCAAGCTAGATCGCCAACGCGCAGCGTGGAAAACTAAGTGGGAAGCACAACAAGCAGCAAAGATACTGGCACAAAAACCTCAAGCTATAGTGGCAACGCAGGTTAAGCCCGTTTGGAAGAAACCAGCCATACAAAAAGCACCGCAAAAGCTTACAAAAGCACAATACCAATGGCGTTGGAAACAAGCTCAACTAAAAAAGCAACAACAAAATGGTGCGGCTCAACCCGCAAGACCAACACATGCAAGCTTTAAAAAAGGTAATCAAAAAGCGGCGCACCAAAAGCTGCCAATGGAAATAATCGCAAAGCTACGCGCAACAAAGACTAGCCCCTATGGCATGAGCGCTTATGCACAAGATGTAAACTCACCGCGTCCATTATTGGCATATCAAGAAAATACGGCACGTGTACCTGCATCGGTTATGAAAATAATCACAGGCTATGCGGCACTCGGTACATTAGGTCAAAACTACCGCTGGCCATTAGATGTTTTCACAAATGGACATGTTCAAAATGGTACCTTGCAAGGTGATCTGATTATCAAAGGTTATGGCTCACCAGAATTTAAACAAGCTGATTTACGTAAAGTGCTTCACGGCATTCGCCAAAAAGGTATTCGCAATGTAAACGGACGAGTCGTTTTTGATAGTAGCTATTTCAACCTACCAAACCAGTATGCTTTTGATGGTAAAACCCAATCAAAATACAATGCTCAGCCCGATGCGCTACTGTTTAATGAGCGTGTAAATACATTTCAAGTTCGCGCGGTAGGCAAGCGTGTGCAAGTTACCACCACAACACCAACGCATAACTTACGCATCGTAAACAGAATGCGTAAATCAAAACGGGGTTGTCGTACAAGAATTGGGGTGTCTAAACGAGCAGGTCAAACGATTGTTACCTTTAGTGGGCGTTACTCTCGTCGCTGTGGTACACGAAGCTACAGCCGTGTAATTAGTCGCCCAGCAGAAATGATTTACGGCAGTATGCAAGCCATGTGGAAGCGTGATGTGGGTGGAAAACTCAACACACGTTTTGCTATGGGTCGCGCACCTGTGAATGCAAAACCATTGGTGCGCACATATTCACGCACACTTGCAGAAATTTTACCCACTATTATCAAAAAGAGTAATAACGTAATGGCGCGCCAGTTGCTATTGACCATTGGTGCAAAACGAGGCGGTCAAGGCACACAACGTGCAGGTGCTAATGCCATCGGGCAGTGGTTGGCTTCACGCGGTTTACACTTTCCTGAGTTACGTATCGAAAATGGTTCAGGCTTGAGCCGTACTGCACGTATTAGTGCAGCGCATGTAGGTGATTTACTGGTTGACGCTTATCGTAGTCCATTCCGTAATGTGTTTATGCGATCACTCGCTGTTGCAGGCGTTGATGGCACAATGAAGGGACGTTTAAGAGGCACACAAGTGCGCGGCAAAGGCTTCTTTAAAACAGGCACATTGCGCGATGTGCGTAGTATTGCAGGCTATGTTAAAGCGGCTAACGGTAAAACTTATGTTATGGCAATTTTACATAATGACCCACGAGCACGTAAGCGCTCACTTAGGGCGCACGATAAGTTAATCGAATGGGTTTATGCTGGTGGGCGCAGTAATCGTCAGCTTGCGTCTCGATAGCTAATTTTTAGCACACCCCCCTAGTTTTACATGATTTTTATTGTTTATGTAAACATCATGTAAAACTAGGGGGGTGTGCTTTGTAGTTATGATGTTCTTGCTAAGCTTTAAATTTACCCTTCTTTAAACGATCTGCTTCCATAGTTTCAATCTCTCTCGCGCCAGAAACAACAATATCAGGATCAGGAATAAAATCTAATTTATCGTTGCCGCGCTTATACGGGACAGAATTCAAAATCACCTTCAACACATTTAGACGCGCAGCATGTTTGTCGTTAGAGCGCACAATCGTCCACGGTGCAGTGGACGTATGCGAGCGTTTCAGCATGTCATACTTTGCTGTGGTGAAGTCATCCCAATGGTCTTGTGCTTGAATATCCACTTCTGATAACTTCCATTGGCGTAGCGGATCAGTCTTACGCCGCTCAAATCTGCGAGCTTGTTCTGACTTTGTCACACTAAAATAAATCTTGATTAAGATAGTGCCTTGGCGGACTAAATCCTTCTCAAAACCTGTTACGCCTTTCATAAAGGTTGCGTGCTCCTCGGGTGTGCAAAATCCCAACACAGGCTCTACCATCGCGCGGTTGTACCAACTACGATCAAACATAACGATCTCACCACCACGCGGAAATTGTTCAACATAACGCTGAAAATACCACTGGCTACGTTGTTGCTGTGTTGGCTTACCAAGCGCAACGATACGGTAATGCTTTTCATTCATATAGCGCGCAACGCGTCGAATGGTTCCACCCTTACCTGATGCATCGCGCCCCTCATAAAGAATAATCATGCGCTTTTTGGTTTCTTCCAAATACTGCTGCAAGCCGATTAATTCAGCTTGATATGGTTTGAGAGATTGTTCTCTCTCATGGCGCGCTTGAGCCTTTTTCTTAGAACCTTGGAGTTGCTCTATCTCTTCTTTTAAAGCGATGATTTGCTCTTCAAGTGATAATTCTTCAGTATCGCCTACAGGGAGGTCGAGAACGTTTTTTATATTTGTATTATTGTTTTCAGTGGTCATAGTTCTGCTCGCATTCTTTGTGTATTATTCTATTATCCAACTAATTTATAGACCAGTCTTGACATTAATCATAGAGGAACCTGAAATATGATCGAAAAAATCTTCCTAACGGTATTGTTCCTTTTTATCGGCGTTTTTACAAGCATTGCACCTAACAATGCTTATAGCAAAGACTTGCCAAAGCCAGCCTTGATGTTAGCAAATGTTTACCATGAAGGCATCAACCTAAATGATTACTGGGTGAGTGAAAAATACGATGGTGTACGCGCCATTTGGGATGGCAAACAATTCGTATCACGCGGCGGCAATATCTACCATGCGCCAAAATGGTTTACCCAAGTTTTGCCTAAACAAAAACTTGATGGTGAACTGTGGATTGCTCGCCAAAGCTTTGAGCTAGTGGTTAGCACAGTACGCGATAAAGTCCCTGATGATGCAGCGTGGAAACAGATTAAGTTTATGGTTTTTGATATGCCAGAGTTGCCAAGCAGCTTTGATGAGCGACTAATGGATATGGAAAAAACCATTGGAAACATCAATAAGCCTTGGATAAAAATAGTCAAACAATGGAAAGTAGCCAGCCACTCAGAATTAATGAAAGAGTTGAAGGCAATCACAAAAGCAGGCGCAGAAGGCTTAATGCTCCACAAAGGCTCATCACTTTACAAAGGGAAGCGCAGTGGCGATTTATTAAAGGTCAAATCTTATGAAGATGCTGAAGCAGTAGTCATTAAGCATATAGGTGGGAAAGGAAAGTACACAAGCATGATGGGCGCAGTGGTTGTTGAAATGCCAGATGGAACGCGATTTAAAATTGGCTCAGGCTTCTCTGATGTAGAACGGCAAAACCCACCTGAAATTGGAAAAACAATCACCTATCAATATAGAGGAAAAACTAAAAATGGCATTCCGCGCTTTGCTACTTATTTGCGAGTACGTGAAAAGGAGGATAAATAACATCATGTAAAACTAGGGGGGTGTGAATTATTCAGGCTCAACAAAAGCCCAAAGCAAGCTTTTTCACTATTATTGTTAAAAATCAATCAGTCTCAGCAGCTTTTTTCTTATTAAATTTAAATATTTTTCCTGCTTTAGTAAGCAAATAATTCTCTTCTTGCATCTTCAAAACTTCATCATATGCAATTTGATTCGCGGTTTTATCTTGTTTACGGCTAAAGGTTTTATTGTACAGTGTAAAATCAAGCGTAGTAGACTCGCCAATTTCCAAGCGAAACAAGCCTTCCACAAGCGGTAACTCACGTTTGTTGCTAGCCGTAACCCCTTGAGGTACTTGGTTCTCATCAAGATAAGTATCAGCAAAAATCTTGCGAGACTCACCATTCTCATCAGTCACATGAAAAATAACCGTACCAGCTGTATCAGAAAGTTGTTGATCAACCCTATTGT
>CAYOHT010000195.1:0-4194 GCA_964403815.1 uncultured Cocleimonas sp. | reverse complement strand
AAAGAGGAGTTTAAGTTTTAAAGACTTAAACTCCTATTTTGTTATTATCAATTGTCAAAAAGGGAGGTTATTTTCTTTTTGCCACAATATCATTCATAACAAATGACGCATGGTTAAATGCAAGGGCAATACTTCCTTGATCAGTTACCACATCACCAATGGTGTAAAGACCTGAAATATTTGTCTCCATTGTTTTTTCATCCATAAGTGGTTCATCCCATTTACCTGTTTCAATTTTTGAATTCACAAGGAAATCTTTTGGACTTGTTCCACCAAGAGCAAATACAATTCTTTCATAAACTTCAGATGAACCATCGGTAAAGTTTACTTTAACTCTCTCTTCTCCAGGGTTT
Source organism: uncultured Cocleimonas sp. (assembly GCA_964403815.1). Classification (GTDB taxonomy): domain Bacteria; phylum Pseudomonadota; class Gammaproteobacteria; order Thiotrichales; family Thiotrichaceae; genus Cocleimonas. The sequence goes on along the minus strand of CAYOHT010000195.1, from coordinate 3,841 downwards.
CCATCAGCTTCAACACTTTCAACATCCACACCCATTTTGTTAAGTAATCCACCATTATCAAGATATTTGGTAGTCATTTCTGTATTAATTGGATTCATTCTTGTAATCTCAGCTTTTCTGTAGTTAAGCGTAACCGTACAATCTTGCATATCTTCAAGCTCTACTAAGCCATAAGCGTACTCTCCAGCTGTATCACCACCACCAACAATCATTACTTTTTCACCATTACAAACTTTAGAAAGGTTAAAGTTTAATCTAGGTCTAATGGCTTTTGGAAATTTGTACCCTGGTTTGTTTGGTTTACCCATTCTCCCAACAGAAACGATGACATTTTTAGCTTTAACAACGGTGTCTTCATCTACGTTAATTACAAAAAGTCCATCATCACCTTTAAGTACGTTCCAGATTTCTTTGTTGTATACAAATTTTTCTAAAACACCATGGCTTGCTAGTAAATCATCCATTTGTTGTATGTATTCTTCTTTTGAACATTCGTCAAAACTTACATTACCTTCAAATTCAGCTTTTCTACCCATCCAGTCTTTGTCAACTCTTTTACCTTTTTTGTAAAACTTGTGAATCATGTCATTGTGGTGTGCTGCTTTATCAAAAACAATAATGTTACTAATGCCAGCTAATTTTGCCTCAATGGCACAAGCCATTCCACCAGGTCCTGCACCTATAATTGCTATGTCCACGATTTGTTCTGAAGCCATGTTTATCTCCTTAGATAATTACTTATAAAAATTTTTAAAAATATAACATGGAATACTTTAGTAGTTAGTTTATATTTAAGGTTAATATATAAATAAAACTTATTATGAGTATAAGAGTAACAATGAGTGTTTTTTAAATTATTTTAAGGTGTTTGAACGTGTTTAAAATTGACACACATCAAAAATTAAATTTCAAGAGTACTTGGGCTTATACTACACTATTAAGTCCATCTTAGCTATCCTCTTGGTAAATTTAGTGAATTGTTTTAAAAGAGTGATAAATTAAAGAAAAAAGTTAGGAAATAACAATGAGTGAAATACAAATAGTAGATAAGATGGTTGACATTACAATTGATGGTGTTGTATGTAAGGCTAAAGAAGGTGAATATGTTCTCAATGCTGCAAGGGCTAACGATATATTTATTCCTGCTATATGCTATCTGACGCGATGTTCACCAACACTTGCCTGTCGTATCTGTTTGGTTGAAGTTGATGGTAAACAAGTTTATGCCTGTAACTCTAAAGTAAAAGAGGGCATGAATATTACGGTTGATACCCCAGACATTTTAGCCGAGCGTAGAGCCATGATGGAGGTGTATGATGTGAATCATCCTCTTCAATGTGGTGTTTGTGACCAAAGTGGTGAGTGTGAGCTTCAAAATTATACCCTTGAACTGCAAATAGATTCTCAATCATATAGTATTCCCGATACAAAAAGAGAGACTGCAAACTGGTCATCTGTTTTACATTATGATCCAGGTCTATGTATCGTTTGTGAACGTTGTACTACCATTTGTAAGGACATGATTGGAGATGCGGCGATTACTACAGCTAAACGTGGTGGTGAAGCCTTAGATAAATCCTGGAAAGAAAGCATGCCTAAAGATGCTTATGCCATGTGGAATAAGCTTCAAAAGTCTGTTATTGCTCCAAGTAACGGTACAGGCTCAACTGACTGTTCCGATTGTGGTGAGTGTATCTCTGTTTGTCCTGTTGGGGCATTAGTAAGTAGAGATTTTGTTTACACTTCAAATGCTTGGGATTTAAAACGAATTCCAGCTGTATCGGCTCACTCTTCTGATGGCTTTGCTATCTACTATGAAACTAAACCTGCCGACATGCAAAACCGAAGTGAAAAAATTTTTCGTGTAACGAATGAATGGAATTTTGTTTCACTTGATGGGGCAGCAAGATTTGGATATGACTTTGAAAACAAAGATGTATCTAAAGATGAAGTGGCTTTTAAGTCAGCCGTAGAAGCGTTGAAAAAAGCTGAAACGATTCGTTTCAATTCACTCATCTCAAACGAAGAGGCATTAATGCTTCAAACTTTAAAAGAAAAAACAGGTGTTAAGCTTTATAATCCAGAAGTAAGACCTTTCCAAAATTTTTTAAAGCTTTACAATGAAGCCTCTGGAGCATCACTTTACAATGGTACTACAGATACAGCCTTAAAGTGCAACTTTGTGGTCTCTGTGGGTGGGGCATTGCGTAATGATAGCCCTGGGTTAAAGTATGCCTTTAATAATATTCAAAAAATGAACAAAGGAGCAGGGCTTTATTTTCACCCAGTAGGAGATAAACTTATTCCTACTTTTGGTAAAACCGTTGAGAGTTTTACTCATAAAGCAGGACTTGAAGAAGCGACACTTTATCTACTTCTTGAGCTCTTTGCAGATAAAGACAAACTTCCAAGTGACACCAAAGAGTATTTAGCTTCATTTGGAGAGAATGAACTGCTAGAACTTCTTGGAGCAGATGCTGAAGCCTTTATGACAGCTTTTCCTAAGATGATGAAGAAAAAAGAGAATTTTGTCTTGATGGTTGGTGAAGATTATTATGGTCATGCTAAAGCTGAAAACTTAGCCAAACTGATTGTACTTTTGGAAGTTTCCACAACTTTTCAAGTGGTGATGAGTCCACCAAAATCAAATGCCTTAGGTGTAGCACTTATTTGTGAGCTTGATGATGAAGCTACTGGTTATACAGTGGGTTATAATGAAAATGGTGACTTTAGACTTTCTGCTCTTGGTACTGGTGACTTGGACATGCCTGCTATGAACCAACAAGAGGGAACATTTACAACTCTTTCTAAAAGAGTTGTTCCTACAAATGTAGCCCTTGAATATAATGGTTATGTACTAAACGATCTTATGGCTGAATTGATGGATGCACCAAAAGAGACAATTGAATGGACAGTTCATTTACCAATAGATAAAGGTTATCAAGCTGTAGCGTTTGATGACTTATTAAATACCTATGATAATGCAGGTCGAGACAACCGAGGTTATTTATTGAGTGTAACTTATGATGATGTTGAGGTTGCCGATGCTGATAAGTTTGATAAGGATGATGTGCTTAAAGGGGACATTGTTTACAGAGCAAATCCTCCAAGACAATTTAATGACTTTTCAGACAAAGCACACCAAATTTTTGAACCGTTTGGACTCTATGCGAGTGAAGAGCGTGCTAAAAAGCTTGGTGAAAAAGCAGAAATTTTATTTAAAAATGGAAAAATTACTGTTGATGTACTTGTTGATACAAAAATGGAAGGTGACATTGTGGCACTTTCTGACTTTAAATCAGCTCAAAATGTTTATGAGCTTTTTGGTGAATCACGATACCAAACAGTAACTATTAGGAAGGGGTAAATATGGTTTCAACAATATTTTTAACAGCAACGACACTAACGGCTGCTGGTGTTATTATTAAAGCAGTACTTATTCTAGCAGTTATTGCGGCCATTGCAGGGTTTGGTACTTATATTGAGCGAAAAATCTTAGCGTTTATGCAACGAAGACTCGGACCTCAACATGTAGGACCTTTTGGACTACTTCAACTCGCAGCTGATGGGATTAAACTCTTTACCAAAGAGGATATTATTCCTCAACATGCTAATAAGTTTATATTTGCCATTGCACCTGTTATTACAGCTGCAACAGCGTTTATTGCTTTGGCAGCTGTTCCTGTTTTTCCTAGTTTCACATTTTGGGAATGGATTCCATTTTTAGGCGGAATTTATGTTCCTTCAATTGCTTCTGACGTGAATGTTGGAATTCTTTTTGTATTAGGAATGATGGCAGCGGGTCTTTATGGTCCACTTCTAGCAGGTATGTCACAAGGAA
>CAYOHT010000194.1:0-4208 GCA_964403815.1 uncultured Cocleimonas sp. | reverse complement strand
TGATGTATTGCTTAGATCATCATCAAAATCATCGCAAAATCTTTAGCATCCCCTTCAAAATCACTCGCCATCGTGACAGATTGATAGTGGTTATCCTGCGCGATAACCACTTTAGATGATTGATTATATAAGGTAGAACCCGCCCTAGCCGCGTAAAAACCACAAAAAGAATAGCTGTTTGTGGTAATAATTAGCGTACTAAGCGCTATTAGTAATTTTACGAATGATCGAAGTTGCATAGCCCATGTCCTATTAGTTATTGATCTAATAGAAGCATAGTTTATTTTATAATCGATTACTTTAAAAAAACATTAAAGCCCAAACCACTGCCACATTTAACATTGCGATAAACACAGCTGCCGAGCCCATATCTTTTGCTCGCCCTGATAGTTCGTGTATCTCACCACCAAAGCGATCAACTACGGCTTCGACTGCTGAATTTAGTAGCTCGACAATCAACAGTAATAATACACTGCCAATCATTAGCGCAATTTCAATGCCGTTATCGCCTAGCCAAAATGCCAATGGTGTTGAAACTAAGAGTAGCCAGCTTTCCTGTCGAAAGGCTTCTTCGTGTTTGTACGCCGCTTTTAAGCCTAGCCATGTAAAGCCTAGGGCTTTAACCCAACGGGTGATGCCTGTATTGCCACTGCCTGCCATATTAGCTCTCTTTTTAAAACATAACCCCTTGTTTCAACCACTACTGGGAATTGCTTCGCAATGCCCTGCATACTTTTTGGCTCTTGGTGAGCCTTAAAAGCAACACCCCCCCACTTTTACATGATTGAGGGCTTCTTATCTATAGGATTCGATACTTGGACACGAGCATATCAGATTTCTATCACCATGGACGTTATCTACCCGATTAACGGCTGGCCAATATTTACTGGTAGCAATCACGCCTTTAGGGAATATCGCTGTCTTTTTATCATAAGCGTGATTCCAGTCATCGGTTAAATCAACCAAGGTATGCGGTGCGTTAACTAGCGGGTTGTCTTCTAGCGTCCACTCGCCCTTTTCTACTTTGGCAATTTCTTCGCGTATTGCGATCATCGCATCACAGAAACGATCAATTTCGTATTTTGATTCTGATTCTGTTGGCTCAATCATTAATGTTCCCGGTACTGGGAATGACATGGTTGGCGCGTGAAAGCCGTAATCCATCAGGCGTTTTGCGATGTCTTCTTCGCTGATACCGCACGCTTCTTTTAGTGGACGAATGTCGATAATACATTCGTGCGCTACCCTGCCCTTACTGCCGCGATACAAAACAGGGTAATGTTCCGCGAGGCGTTCTGTTATGTAGTTTGCACTCAAGATCGCTATTTTTGAAACCTGTAGATTACCTTCTCTACCTAGCAACTTCATGTACATCCACGAGATTGGCAAGATTGAAGCGCTGCCATATGGCGCAGCTGATACGGCGTGTGTTTGAGTCTCTTCATTTTCATTGTCGATATGACCCGGCAGGAATGGAATCAAATGTTTGCGTACGCCAATTGGCCCAACACCTGGTCCACCGCCACCGTGTGGAATGGCAAAGGTCTTGTGAAGATTCAAGTGCGAAACATCCGAGCCAAATTGACCAGGTTTTGATAAGCCAACCTGTGCGTTAAGGTTTGCACCATCTAAGTAAACCTGCCCGCCGTTGTCGTGAATAATATCGCAGACTTCTACAATCGCTTCTTCAAATACGCCGTGCGTTGAGGGGTATGTCACCATAATACAGGCGAGATCATCTTTGTGTTCTTCGGCTTTTTTGCGCAGATCAGCCACGTCAATATTGCCTTTATCATCACAGTCGACCAATACAATTTTCATACGTGCCATCGCCGCTGAAGCAGGGTTTGTGCCATGCGCCGAGGTAGGAATTAAACAAATATTACGATGCCTTTGTCCAATGCTTTTATTGTAGCGGTTGATTGCCACCAAGCCCGCGTATTCTCCTTGTGCGCCCGAATTGGGCTGCATCGAAACAGCATCATAGCCTGTCACTTCAGCTAACCAGCCTTCAAGCTCGTCGATCATTTGCTTGTAACCTTGCTTTTGATCCGCAGGTGCAAAGGGATGGATATTGCCAAATTCTGCCCAACTAATCGGCATTAGCTCGGTTGCCGCATTCAGTTTCATGGTACAAGAACCTAAAGGAATCATCGCATGAACCAACGATAAGTCTTTGTTTTCTAATCGCTTTAGGTAGCGCATCATTTCAGTTTCTGAATGATATTTATTGAAGGTTTCATGCGTTAAGAAATCTGACGTACGTTTATATGCTTCTGGAATACCTGATTCACACTGCGCTTTTACGATTTGTGCATCAAGCCCATCGACCGTAAAACCATGATCATCACCAAAGAAAACTGTAAATAACTCGGCAACATCTTCGGCTGTTTTAGTTTCATCAAAACTTACGCCTAGTTTATCGTTATCGACCAAACGTAAATTGATGCCTTTATCCAATGCCCGTTGGTAAATCTCAGCTTGATGCTCTGCCACACCAATCGTTACCGTATCAAACCAAGACGTATTCACGAGAAATTCTGCTTGTGATAAATCACTCTGACGAACTGCTGCCACCAATATACTAGCTAAGCGATTGATACGTGCAGCGATGGTTTTTAGCCTTTCAGGACCATGAAAAGTGGCGTACATGCCCGCCATATTGGCGAGTAGTGCCTGCGCGGTACAGATATTTGATGTCGCTTTTTCGCGGCGAATATGTTGCTCGCGTGTTTGCATCGCCATACGCATGGCTGGATTGCCTTTGCTATCAACCGATACACCAATTACACGACCAGGAACGGAACGCTTAAATTTATCTTTTACCGCGAAGAAACCAGCATGTGGCCCGCCATTACCCATCGGCACGCCAAAGCGTTGCGAGTTACCGAAAACCATATCCGCATCCATTTCGCCGGGTGATTTCAACATAACCAATGCCATTAAATCAGATGCCACACACACCAATGCTTTTTGCGCGTGGGCCTGTGAGATGATTGGCTCGATGTCGTTGATATTTCCGATTGCGCTTGGGTATTGCAATAACACGCCAAACACTTCGTGCTGTGCTAAATCTTCTGCAGGATTACCCACAATCAATTCGAAACCGAAATATTGCGCGCGTGTTTTTAGCACTTCAAGCGTTTGTGGGAACACACCCTCATCAACAAAGAACTTGTCTGTTTTTAATCGGTTAGAGCGCTTACATAAAGCCATTGCTTCGGCAGCGGCGGTCGCCTCATCTAACAACGATGCATTGGCAATATCCATGCCCGTTAAATCCATAATCATTTGCTGATAATTAATTAAAGCCTCTAAACGCCCTTGCGAAATTTCTGGCTGATAGGGTGTGTATGCCGTGTACCAACCGGGGTTTTCTAACACATTGCGTTGAATCACTGCGGGTACAATCGTGTCGTAGTAGCCCTGCCCTATATACGATTTATTCACCTTGTTTTTATTTGCGAGTTTTCGCAAATAGGCAATTCCTTCTTTCTCAGTACAACTTTCGCCAAGATTTAATGGCTCTCTTATGCGGATACTGTCTGGAACTGTTTGATCAATCAACTCATCTAAAGAAGTCACGCCAATGGTTTTGAGCATGGATTCTGCGTCTACGTTGTTTGGACCAATATGACGCGTGGTGAAGTCGTTAGACTGTTTTAGGGTGTTTAGTGGTGTGGTTTTCATAGGTTTTTTAACAATTTGGAAATCTGGGGGATTTATATTCTGTATAACTAAAGCGTGCAAGCACACCCCCCCACTTTTACATGATGTTTTAAATGTATAGCAAACATCATGTAAAAGTGGGGGGGGTGTGTGCTTTGGTTTATGTTTAAGACTCTTCTTGATAGTGCGCTTCGTACTGATCAGCATCCATCAACGCTTCAACGTCTTCAATATTTTTTGGCTTGATTGCAAAAATCCAACCTTCACCGAAAGGTGCTGCATTGATTAACTCAGGCTCGCCATCCAACGCTTCGTTTACTTCAGTGACCTCACCTTCTAACGGTGAAAACATATCTGATGCAGCTTTTACGGATTCAATAACGCCACAGTTTTCTTCTTCACTTAGTTCGCTTTCAACCTCAGGCAGCTCAACGTAGACTACATCGCCTAGTAAACCTTGTGCATGGTCGGTGATGCCAACTGCGTAAGTACCGTCACCATTGTCGCGTAGCCATTCATGGGTTTTTGTGTATCTAAGG
>CAYOHT010000193.1:0-4229 GCA_964403815.1 uncultured Cocleimonas sp. | reverse complement strand
TGCAGATAGAGAAATAATAACAGCCTTACTATTCGATAAGAATAAAGATAATTACACCTATAGGTACAAAGAAACACCTATAACTAAAAATTCTAAAGTAATCCAAGATTACTTGAAAGCTAATGCAAGTGAATGCTATTATTTAGTAAAGGAGTTAAATGCATGACACCTATTATATTAAAGGCAATAACCAGTGATGAACCTATTGATAGTAATTTCTTAGCTAACTATCAACTGTTGTTTAGCGATGAAGAAGATGTAGGCAATGTACTGCTAGAAATAAGTAAATTAGTACATAGGCTTACTCGTTTAAGTAGACAAATAGCTAATCCTGGAGAAGGTGAAACAACATAACCATAAGTAAATAACTAAAAAGGTAAGGTAAAATGAAAAAATATGAATTGACAAAAAATAGTATAAAGTATAAAAATGTAACTTTGTATCAAGTTAAAGCCCTAAAAAGCTTTAGGGATGTTAAAAAAGGAGATTTGGGAGGATTTATTCAAAGTAAGTACAATCTATCTCAAGAGGGTAATTGTTGGGTATATGACCAAGCAAAAGCACTACATGCCGGAAAACTACTAGATAACTCACAAATGCATGATAATTCAGAGTTGTGTGGAGGAGCGGAAATGCATGATGACTCGCAAATGTGGAATGACTCACTGTTATCTTTTTACGGAAAAATGTATGATAATACAGAAATGTCAGAAACTTCTAGTATAGAAGGTACTGCAGTGATGTTAAATAACTCTAAAATGTCAGAAAATTCTAAAATGTCAGGTGCTTCTAAGATGCACGCTAATTCTAAAATGGTAGGTAATTCTTTTATGACAGGTACCTCTGAACTATCAGACAATGTGGTTATATCAGACTACACTAGTTTGAGAGATAATTCTAAAATGAACGGGAACTCCTTTTTGTCAGATTATGCTGAAATGTCAGGAAACTCAATTTTGTCAGATAATTCTAGTATGTCAGGGGATTCAAAAATATCTGGTCATGCTACTATGACAGATTACTCAGAAATGACTGGTACTGCAGAAATGTCAGATAGTGCAAGCATGTCTGGTAACGCAAAAAGCACTAAACGTGTTTTATTTATACGTACAGAGGATTACACGGTCACAATAAGTGATAACCATATAAGGATAGGTTCTGACCAGTTTACTAAAGAAGAGTGGTTTGGTTTTAATGATATAAAACTCCAGGTTTTTGGTGGATACAAACTAGTAATCTGGTGGAGAAAATGGAAACCTATTCTGAAAAATATATGTGAGGGATACTAATTAGGTCTAACAATAACCAATAAAAAATAAACACTTACAAGGAGCTAATACATGAAGATTAAACAATATATAATCCTAGTATTTATAAGTGCTGTTATAGCCTTAGTATTTACAGGTAAGAGTGACACACAAGAATATTTTAAACCGGTAAAAAGGGTTACCCAAGAGATAACATAAAAGAAGTATATACAGAGTAAAGCACAGAGGAATAGTATGGAAAGTATAATTAATGAAACACGTTTCACAGCCTTAACGGCATTATTTACAGAGATATTACTAATTTTAGTGCTGTTTAAACCAGAATTTAATGAGAAAGAGCTTACACCTACTATTCCTTCACCAAACCCAATACAGATAAAGGTAAGTGAACCCTTACAGGGTGTAAGTAATTCTAACCTACAACTAATATTACACAAAAAGTTAGAACTACTAACCTTAGCAGAAGTAGCTTTTTTTGAAGCGAGGGGTGAATCCTCAATGCAAGAAGTAATCGATGTTGTACTAAACAGAGTAAACCATGACAGCTTTAGTAATGATATAGTATCAGTAGTAAATAAACCTTTTGCTTTCTCTTATTTAAATAAGGGTAGTCCATTAAATACAGACTCGCAAGCTGTTAGAACCTCTATAATGAACGATAATATTGAAGATAAAATAAGAGCTATGAAAGTAGCTGAATCGACACTAAAGGCTTTATATGATGGTACTTGGAAAGACACAACACATAAAGCTTTGTACTACATAAATCCAAGTAAGTTATCAAAAATACCTGACTGGGTAGACTACAAATATTTATGTCTAACTAAAGGTAATCACGAGTTTTTTACTTGGCACAAACTTAAGTAAATTAGCAAATAAATAGTGCCTTAATTAAAGACAGAAAAATAAAAATAATATTACCCTTTACAAACAATTACTTAAAAATGTATAATTCCTCTCCCCAAATAACTAGAGAGAAAACTATGCCAAGAAAACATAATATAACTACTTTAACTAGCTTGATCGATCACTGTAAAACTGAAGCTGAATCTAATGTACTAGAAGCCTACATAAAAACAGGGTCTAGCAGAAAGGCAGGAGATTTAATTAAGTGTACTAAAACACGTGTAAATAGCATTATTAAAACAGTAACTAATAGAGCCTCTTTAAAAGGTTGGGCACCTGATAATGGTATGACTCACACAGTACCTGATAATTTCAGTATAAAACGTGTATCAACACTACGAAATATAGAAGGTGAAATATCAGCCCAGTGGACTATAGCAGAACCTGACAAAATATCGGTAGAAGATCATGTAAAGCTTGCTATGTCAGTATTCGCTACAGAACTACCTAAGTTTAAAAAAATACCAAAACCAAAAGTAACACAAGTAGAGGAACTAGCAACAACTTACATTTTTAATGATTTACATTTAGGAGGTTTAGTTGCTGAATCAGAAACAGGTACCGAAGGTAATTTAGAATTAGGTGTAATGAAAGCTAAACAGTCTATAGATTACTTAGTGGCCTCTGCACCTAACGCTAAAACCGCTGTAATAGCAGACCTAGGAGACATCACAGAAGCAAATGGATACTTAGCTCTAACAGTAAAAGGTGGAGCTATGCTGGATGTATCATCAAGATACCCAGATGTATTACGTGCAGCATACGAGCTTCTAGCTTATGCAATAAACCTAGCATTATTAAAGCATGAAACAGTGTACTTCTATAATGTAGGGGGTAATCACGATCAAGCTACAGCATTAACAGTAAGAGAGATAATGCGTGTAATGTTTGCTAACAACCCAAGAGTTATAGTAGATGATGCACCTACAGCGGTGAAGTATCATAAACACGGAAAGACACTATTACAATTCTTTCACGGAGACAAGCTAAAACTAAAATCTTCTGGGGAAGTAATGACAGTAGATTGTATAGATATAATTAGTGACACCGTGCATAGGTACGGTTTATCAGGACATGTACATAAAGACTCTGTATATGATGGACCTATATCTAAAGCTGAATCATTTAGAACTCTAACACCTATGAACGCATGGGCTACAGACATGGGTTTTAGAGGACAGTTAGGTACAATGAAGGCAATTACTTACTCAGATGTTCATGGAGAAGTAGGTAGAAATACTTTCAATGTAATGATGGATTAACTTGAGTAGTTTTTCTAACTAAAAATTATAACTTATACCTACTACATAAAAGAAGAGTGGGTATACTCAACACTACAATCCAATATGGTAGAAGGTGATTACTCTGATTCCCAGTAGTCATCAGAGTACCCAAACACAGAAAATCTCATACAGAGGACTAAATATACACAATAATAACGAGGTACTTAAAAATGAAAACTAACACTATGAAAATAGAAGTTTTAAAGGGACTAGTAGAATATACTAAAGCCCACAACTTAGAGCACAATAAAAGAGTAATAGAATTAGGTAAGCCAGATAAAGTAATAGTGAGTGACGTAGTACCTATCAGTCAAATAAATCGATACATAGAGTCTCTAACCAACAAAGATTAACTCACGATGATATAATAGTACCTTTTAACTAAGGGTATTTTAAATGTCAAATAACAACAAGAACAATAAGTCTAAACTACAGTCTAACAATTTAGTACTAAATAGTAAACCTTTCCCTTTTACCGACAAACAGTTGGATATACTAAACTCCATAGAAGACCCTAACAAACATTTAACCCTACTAGGTGTACCAGGATCAGGAAAAACAGCTATAGCCTTATACGGAGCTTTAAAAGAGCTTCAACAGAAAAACTACCAAAGTATATTAATAGTAAGGTCAGCAGTACAGTCTAGAAATATAGGTTTTTTACCTGGATCGTCAGAAGATAAAGCAGAGGTGTATGAAGCACCCTACAAAGCCTTAGTAAACCAGTTTTACAAACGAGGTGACGCATACGAAATAATAAAAAAGAAGTACT
>CAYOHT010000192.1:0-4308 GCA_964403815.1 uncultured Cocleimonas sp. | reverse complement strand
CCTGAAAAGGGATCATGCTTCAAACAAACTACTTCTACAGGCTCGATAGTCTTGTTTTGAACATTAAATGTACCCAAAGTGGGATTTTTAGTTTACGAAGCCCGATTTTCTATATTTAAAAGTGCTAATGATGCAGTATTACGATTATTCATCGTTGCATCACTAGCCTTGTAGCTTAGGTAGGTATTTTTAAGAAATTCTCACCTTTTACTTTAGGGTTTATAACACCATAACCACCTGTTAATGCCTCAGGGTTTTTTATGCCGTTAATGGCGTAAATGGTAGAGGCAATACTGAGAGGTTCGCATTGGTAGCTACCTTTTTTGGGCTTTAGCCAAATTCGACCACTTTTTGCCGTGCCGCCATTATCGACCATTGTTTCACCGACGATAGCATCTGTTCCGCCTACGTGGTTAAAGTAGTCTGTTCCACCGAGTACGTAAAGGTTTTGCAGGTTGCCATGGTCCCAGCCAAATGAAGCATTTAAGTTAGCATTTCGACCGAACTCTCCATACACGATAATGCTAATTTTATTTTTCTTGTTGATGCCATCTAAGTGTCTCATTCCTGATTCGAATGCTTGGAATAGGTTCTGCATACGTCTAATGTATGAAGCTTTGCAATTAGAATGATCATCCCAGCCACCTAAGCCGCCTGTTCCTACAGTAATGGTTCTTGTGGTCGCATTAGAATCGAGTAGTTCTATTGCCGTTGCCAAAGTTTTATGAAAAGCATCTTCGGTATAACCATAAGCCGTTAAGTTTTTGTCTTTATTGTTGTTTGGGTCATCAGGGGCAATATCACGCTCTTTCGCGACACTGTCTACTTTTTCAGCAAGCACTTTTCTATCTGCTAAAAAACGATTCATTGCATCAATGTTATTTTGACCTTTGGCTTGTGCATCTAAAACAGCATCAAACTCGGGTAACTTAATATTATAGCCTTTAACTTTTCGCTCTTCTTTGCTGTACCAAAGATCTGATGTCATGCCTCGGTCAAACGGATTTGACAGTGCATAGTTAAGTGATGCGGGTTTAACACCGTTAGAAGGGTCGCCTGCATAAAAAGGGCTTTCTCCTGCCAATGTCATAAAAGGTAAGCTTGCTAAATCTAATTTATCATTATCTGCCATCACGCGAGAGAGCGTGGTTAACATACCAGGCTTTCTTAAATCGAAATTTCCTCGCATATTTTGTAGTGTACAAGGACCGTGTGATTTATTATTGACCTTTTCTCTTTCTGCAGAGTAACAAGTTCTGATAATCGTCATATCCTTGTTATCCAGCAGATTCTTCATGCTTTCACCTCCGGCTTCTTTCCAAAGATCATACTTTTCAATTTTAGAAAGGTAGGTTTTCCCAAAATATGAAAAATAATCTTGCTGTGATGATTCATTAATTTCATCAATATTTGATAAGTTGCCCGATAAGGGTGATGGTCCACCATTTAAAAACACGATAATCGTTTGGTGGTTTTTATCAAACTCAGCAGTATCAAAATTAATAGCCGCAGGACTTTCTGCATAAACATAATTAGGTACTATTGCAGAACCTGCAGCAGCAATTGATAGTTTTAAAAAGTCTCTTCTTTTCATTGTTGTTTTCATTATTTTTCTACCTTTTTAAAAAAATATAACTCATCGAGTCTTAAGAAATAATCAAATACTTGATATTGAATGTAATACATTCCAACATTACGTATATATCCTTCGTAGTCCTTATCTTCTTCATTTACATAGGTTAATTGATCGGTATAACCATTGTTTTCAAAGTGTTCTAAGAACATGGCTAATTCATCATTTTTTACATCACGGTGTAAAACACTATTGAAGAGATAATTAATATAGTTAGTACGGCTTTTATCCTTATCATCCACCAGTAATTCAAATTTATCAGGTGACATAAAGTGCTTATTACTAATACCTTTGCGTAAATAATTATCATAGTCACTCATGATATATTCACTGTTTTTAGTGCCATCCGTATCTTCTGCATGTGGGTTGAGGCTTAATTTAGTATCTCTTGACCACGATCGCATAAGATAGGTTCTTAGATAGCTTTGGTAAGTTGCAAATGAAATATTATCCATAGGCACACGTGTTAATTTACCAAGCTTATAACTCATAGAGGCTTGACCCATGCTAACCATGAGGTGTGCTAGTATGCTGAAAGTGTTTTTATAGGTATTGAAGTGAAGCTTTTTCATTAAAGGAAAGGCTAATTCTTCAATACTTTTTACACGAGATGTATTGAGCAAGTAATCTTCAGAAAATGCGATTTGAGCTAAAATATCGTTCCATGTTTCTGGTTTTGAGCTGACTATTTTACTGATAACGCCATCTTTTAATGTCTTGCTGCTATTGGTAAACATAAAGTCTACTAAGCGCTCTGTGACACCTTTGGTAAAGGCTTTTGAGTTAGCCAACGAGGCATAAAATTCCATACCTGTTGTAAAATGCATATCATCCAAAATACTTTGTGGCTCAGTATTTTTATTTAATCCAACCACTAAAGTACTGCCTTGCCGATTTAAGTGCCAATTTTTTAATGCTTGAGCAGCAGCGGGTACATCGGCATCATTTCCATTCAGTGTGTAAATTTCTAGCATTTCTCGCCCGTTATCTTCTGGGCTTCTAAAACGACGCCAGTTTTCACTGCTCGTCATATGTTTGAAGGTGGCATAGCGCATACCTGTTTCAGTGTCTTGGAAATTATAGAGTCTGTTATACACGCCATAAGCATCAGGGTTTGATACGCTGCCAAGCTCCACAGCAGGAGAAAATAGAATAGTTTGCGTTAAGATATAACTTACCCAATGATTTAAGTATGCTTTATCAAGAACTTTCATCTCATGAAAACGAGTTAAAAACTCAGGAGTCGAGTTATTATCATTTTGATAATATCGCTCTGAGTTATGAATTTTATTGTTAATTTCATTCATATTATTGGATGAAACTAATAGCTGAGACCGAATATCAGAGATAAATGTGCCTGAGTTTATGCGTTGGCTTAGTTCGTCGTGTGAATAAGCGAAGAACATTGATGACAGTAACTTATCAGCCACTTTATATTTATTTTCAATACTCAATAGGTTGAAACTATTGTCATTCATTTGTGTAAGTTTGTAGGCATCAGGCTGCAAGTCAGCAACATATTTTTTGAGCTTATTCTCACCTTCTCTATATTTACTATCTTTAATGGTGACCGAAACAATTTTGGTGGTAACTTGCTGCTCATCATCAGTAACGCTGATGGCATATTTATGGTTTCCTACAGTATGAGGAGCCGTAATTGTTAGGAGTGCTTTGTTGCCGACATTCCTGTTACCGTCTTTTGCATTCCATTGGTATGAGATTATTTCTCCATCGTCAGTAGCTTCAGCAAACAGTACTAAATCTTGATCTTCATAGATTCGCTTGGTGCTATCTATAATAACGACGGGGGGAGGGCTTGGTTTAGCGCCTTCATCGTTACCTTCTTTGCTTTTACAGGCTGTTAGCGTGGCTAACACCGCTGCACTCACCATGAGCATTTTTATATTTTTATTAAACACATTTTCACCTTTATATACTTTAAACAGATTTAAAATCTATCTTGTTTTTATTATTTAGACGGCCAAAAAAACGATTGGGTTATTTTATGTAAATAAACTTTCTCGTTCAGATTAGGTTCAGCTTAACACCGAAAGGAGTATTTATCCCGATCATCTGATAAAAGGTATATTTATAGTGTATAGCTTGTTGCTTATGGGGTTTTCTTATAAACATTCAGTGGAATGATTTGATTGCATAGAAAGTACTAGGATTAATCGAAAAGATAGAAAATGTCTATAAACAGCAAAATTGATCAAAAACACTTAAAATCGCCTGAAATCATAAAAACGCCCCAAAAAGGGCTAAAATAGGGGGTGTACTTTTTATATTTTCTTTATATGATTTAACGAGATTATTCAGAGATTCCTTATCAAATATGGGTTTAAAGTACCGTATGCAGCCTGCAGCAATGTCCCATTCGTGTAGTGCAAATTCCCAAAAGCCGTCATACCGACCTGCGGCAACGTAGGCTAGGTCTAATGAGGCAGAACCTGGGCGGCGAACGCCTGCAGTGTCAACCATTAAAACCTTCATGGTGTTGAAGTAGTTGTCGATATTTTCACTGTGCTCAGGGAGGTAAGGGATGCCTGTGGTTAAAAGAGCATTACTCAGCGATAAACGCTTTGATACGCGAATACGACGTTTGTTTAAGAACGCTCCAGCACCGCGTGATGCGTAAAAGAGATCATCTTTCATTGGATCGTAAATAACAGCCT
>CAYOHT010000191.1:0-4316 GCA_964403815.1 uncultured Cocleimonas sp. | reverse complement strand
GACTTATGCTTTTTTGTGCCTTTGAACATCATGTGTTCTAGCGCGTGTGATAAACCTGTTATACCTTCGTGCTCATAGCTTGTGCCTATTTTATACCACACTTGGATGACGGCTACAGGCGCGCGTTTGTCTTGCTTTACCAGTATTTTCATGCCATTTTCTAAAACAGTTTCATGTACTGGGTTGCTTTTGTTTTTTTCAGTTTTCACTTCATCTGCAAATACATTCGCTGATAAAAACATCGAAAAAACTGTTATCAAAAAACTAACACGGATTTGCTTAACAGATGATAAACTTCTACTTTGATTTTTTCGCATCGTTTCTCGCATAAAATTGACAATTAAGCCCTTAAAAATAATTAACGTAAGTATAAACTATGTTCAGACTATTTAAGAAAAAAAAGCCTTCAAAAGATCAACCACAAGAGTCAGAGACTAATACGGTTGAAGAGCAGGTTTTAGATGCTGAGACTGATTTGCTTGAGCAACAGCCAGAACAACACCCTATAGAGCAAGAAAACCCACCCGAAGTTCAAAAAGAAATTCAAGAAATATCTGAAGATAAGTCTCAAGCTGAACCTCAAACCGAAACCATAAAAGAACCTCACAAAGAACTTCAACAAGAAGAGGCTCAAGCCAAACAAGAAACAGCCCCGCAAGCAGAAGCAATCAAGCCTCAAAAAGAAGGCTTATTCAAACGCTTGCGTTCTGGCTTAGCCAAAACAGGTAGTTCGATCACCGAAGGAATGGGCGATCTTGTTTTAGGCAAAAAGAAAATAGATGAAGATGTACTGGAAGATTTGGAAACACGCTTGCTAACGGCAGATGTGGGCATGGAAGCAACGACGCGGATAATTGGAGATTTAACCAAGCGCGTATCGCGCGATGAACTTAACGACGGTGATGCATTAACAGAAGCGATGTATACCGAAATGGTGAAAATATTACGCCCTGTCTCAAAACCGTTGGATGTAGATGACATTTCACCTGCGGTAATATTATTGGTCGGCATTAATGGCGCAGGTAAAACCACCACCATCGGTAAGCTTGCCAAAAAATTCCAGAGTGAAGGAAAATCCGTCATGCTGGCTGCTGGCGATACTTTCCGTGCAGCGGCAGTTGAACAACTACAAGTGTGGGGCGAGCGCAATGATATTCCCGTTATCGCGCAAGGCACGGGTGCTGATAGCGCCTCAGTAATTTACGATGCGATGGAATCAGCTAAAGCCAAAAATATTGATGTGTTACTTGCCGATACCGCTGGACGCTTACATACCCAAACCAACTTGATGGAAGAGTTGAAAAAAGTAAAACGCGTCATGCAAAAAATCGACCCTGAAGCACCACACGAGGTGATGCTCATTGTCGATGCCAGCATTGGTCAAAATGCGTTTGCACAAGCCAAAGAGTTTGATAAAGCGCTCGGCTTAACAGGCATCACCGTGACTAAGTTAGATGGCACAGCAAAGGGTGGAATACTATTTGCAATCGCTGAAAAGACAGGAATTCCTGTGCGTTTTATTGGTGTTGGTGAGTCCATTGATGATCTGCAGGAATTTGATGCTTATGAGTTTACAGGGGCATTGCTTGCGGGGGATGATGATGAATAACAACCAACATCAACTATACAAATATCAGTGATACGGTAACACCTCCCTTGTAACTTAATATCACCATTAGAACGACATATAGTTAGCACGCTGAAAATAATACAAGGTGCTATATGCTACGTTCAACAATAATGAATCACATGTCAGAAGCACTGACAGAAAGTAAGTATCGCTTTAAACAACTTCAAGAAATCGAGACTGAAATCAACTGGGATGAACTTTCTGCACTTGTAAAGCCTCATACCTAGCCTCCAGCATCGGACGCAATCTAATTTCGACAGACTCCATGCTACGCATTTATTTTTTACAACTACGTTACAGTATGTCTGCATCAGGCGTTGAAGAAGCTTTATTTCAAATAGAAGTTTTAAGAGAGTTTGCAAAAATCGACATGGGTACGGGAGTTATTCCACACGAGTCTTGTATCAACACGTTCAAACAGTTAATTATTGAGCAAGGTCTTGCAGATAAAATAGAGCGTGCTTTTGAATTAGATCCGATGATGGCGCGCTAATATAATATTAGAAGCACACCCCCCCACTTTTACATGATAGTTCGTTAATTTCCCACTAACTGACTCGCAACGTCTTTAGTGTTTGTCGTATAAACGGATTTATACCTCTCGCATCAGTTCCAGCATTTCAGTTGCACTCATAGAGCCACTCATATCAGAACCTTCCAGTAAACTATCGGCTAAATCACGTTTGTGCTTATGCAATTTCACGATTTTTTGTTCAATGGTATTTTCTGCAACCAATCGGTAAATTGTCACTGGGCGTGTTTGACCGATACGGTGTGCGCGGTCAGAAGCTTGGTTTTCTACTGCAGGGTTCCACCACGGATCCATGTGGATAACATAGTCTGCTGCTGTTAAATTCAAACCTGATCCGCCTGCTTTTAAGCTGATTAAGAATAGTTCTCCTTCGCCATCTTGGAAAGCATCGACGCGTTCTTTACGTTTGGCGACAGGTGTACTGCCATCAAGGTATTGATATTTGATGCCACGCTCGTCCAGATACTCACGGATAATACTCAGATATTTCACAAATTGACTGAAGACTAATGCCTTGTGATTATTTTCTAAAAGCTCTTCAACTAATTCTCCAAAGCGATCTAATTTACTACTTGATAATGTGCTGTCTGGCATCACTAATTTTGGGTGACAACTGGCGAGACGTAACTTGGTGATTGCTGCTAGTACCTTAAGGTGATTGCCACCACCTTGCTTTTGTTCATCACCTTTGCTTAGATTTTCTACTGCACTACTACGAACGGCTTCATAAAGCGCGCGTTCTGGTTCAGATAGCGGAATCTCCACGGTGATTTCCGTCTTAGGTGGCAATTCATCTAAAACTTGCGTTTTAGTACGGCGCAAAATAAACGGCTGTATTAATTTTCTAAGATGAATCTTCGCATCATGGTCGCCATCACGCTCAATCGGCGTAATAAAGTGCTGCATAAATTGCTGTTGAGTGCCGAGTAAACCGGGATTTAAAAAGCGGAATAAACTCCAAAGCTCACCAAGGTGATTTTCTATCGGTGTACCTGTAGTAATCACTTTTAAATCAGCTTGTAGTTTATGCGCGATTTTGGTTCGTTTGGCGTTAATGTTTTTAATCGCTTGGGCTTCATCCAATACAATCGTCGCCCAATGCTTTTCGATAAACTCGTCACCGTCTTGTTGGAGCAAACCATAACTGGCGATTACTACATCAAAGGGTCCTGCCTTTTCTAGTAAAGCGGCGCGACCGCTTTCACGGTAGAAGTGTGGCTTTAACGTAGGTGCAAACTTGCGAATTTCTGATTCCCAGTTATTACTTACCGAAGTCGGTGCAACGACTAAAACAGGGCCAAGCGTGGCGCGTTCTAATAATAGTGCAAGGGTTTGAATCGTTTTACCCAAGCCCATATCATCTGCCAAACAAGCGCCCACGCCCCATTTAGCGAGGCGACTTATCCAGCGGAAACCTTCTTCTTGGTATTCACGTAATTCGGTTTGCAAGGTTGATGGCACTTTTGGATTATACTCTTCTAGCTCTTGGATATTGTGGATATGTTTTTTCCAAGCGTCATCTACTGTCAGTTCGCCCACCATATCGGTAAGGTCTTCCAAAGCGAGTGATGCCAAGCCGCTAATCTTTACGCCTTCGCCACTTTGCTCGGCGTAGCGCTGAATCGAATCGAGCTTTTTACGGAATTGGTGCGATAAAGAAACGTATTGCCCATCTTCCATTTTAACAAAACGACCTCGGTTGCCTTGCGTTAAACCTAATAACTGCTTGAGTGATAATACAAGGCTAGGGTCGGTAGAAACCGTGCCTTCGAGTTGGAACCAATCGCCACTTTTACTAATGCTCAAACGTAAGTTATTGGTATCAAAACGAGAAGCAATGCGTAGCACTTCTCCTTCAGGCCAAGCCACAATTACATTTTCTTCTTCGGCTTGGAGTTGCTCTAAAAGCTCCAAACAATCTTGCGGATCATCGAGTAAATATTCATCATTAAACTCTTCCTCCTCCCCCAAAATACTGCTGTGTTGTAATAGGTTGTCGAGTTGATCTTTTTCTTTTTCAAGGTCACGCGTGGTTGAGTAGCGCTTGCCCTCGTATTCTACCGAGAGTTTTGAACGCCCATGTCCAGGTGGGAAATAAGCACCAAAATCACCAAAAGGTTTTACGCGTAATGTTGCGCGTAAGCCATCACCATA
>CAYOHT010000190.1:0-4334 GCA_964403815.1 uncultured Cocleimonas sp. | reverse complement strand
TTGTGCATGAGACTTTGACAGATCAACTGCCCGATACACCTCGTGGTAAAGGTACGGTTGAATCTTGTAATATGTGTGTAAACCGCGTTGATGAAGGCAAAAATCCTGCCTGTGTAGATGCAGCTCCTCAAGCCATGTTGTTTGGTGATTTGAATGATAAAGACAGTAGAATCAGCCAAGTATTAAAGCAGTTTGGTGGTACACAAATTCGTGCTGACCTTGGTTTGAACACTGGCGTTCGTTACTGGGGCATTTGATCCTTGATTCCTCAGTTGATCACTTATGAGAATCAAGCACTAATATTAAATTTTACAATTATTACGTTTTCACACTTTTATAAAAAATATGAAAACGTTACAGAGAAAATTGCACAGTTGTAGTGGCGTATTGCGTTGTTGTAACTTAACGGAAGGGGTTGTTTTTAGCATGATACAACAAAATTCCGTTAAGTTACGCCTAGCACTACACCACTACAACAGCACACTTTTTCCTGTTCAACTAAGGATTCAAGGATAAGCATGGTTAGCAAAGCAATATTTAGTGAAGTTAAAAATAGTGGACTAGGCTACTGGGGGATTCTAGGGTTCTTTAGTTTGTTGGTTCTGGGCGGTGTTTATGCCTTTATGCACATGCATGAAGGGCATTATTTGACGGGCATGAATAACCAAGTGGTTTGGGGAATACCGCATGTATTCGCTATATTCTTGATTGTAGCTGCCTCTGGCGCGGCTAACATTGCCACTATTGGTACCGTATTTGGTAAGAAAATATATCAACCTTTAGGACGGCTATCTGCATTTTTGGGCGGGTCGTTGCTAGTAGGCGGCTTGATTGTCTTATTACTTGATCTTGGCAGTATTGGTCATGTCATAGAAATGGCTAAAGGGGCGCTTAACTTCAAGTCTATATTTGCTTGGAATATGATTTTGTATTCTGGCTTTATTGGCATTATTGCTGTTTATCTGTGGACGATGATGGATCGTAGAAAAACGGCTAGAGCATTATACAAACCAGTTGGCATCGTTAATATGTTTTGGCGTTTTATGCTGACGATGGGTACAGGTTCTATCTTCGGTTTCCTAGTTGCTCGTCAATATTATGATGCTGCAATCTTAGCGCCATTGTTCATTGTTGCATCTTATGTATTTGGTACGGCAATTTATACATTAGTATTGATGGCATCGTTTAAATTCACAGGTCGTGAGTTAGGTGATGCGGTACTTAATAGATTACGTTACACCTTGGCTATATTTATTGTGTTGGTTCTTTTCTTTGAATTGACTCGTCATCTTACAAATTTATATGCGACTGAGCATCACGCTGTTGAAGCTTATATCCTTACAGGCGATAGTATATTTACTAGCTTGTTTTGGTACGGTCAAATTATCTTAGGAAGCTTAGTGCCTCTTTTCTTAATTTGGTGTCGACTATTAAAGAATAATCGTTTAGCACTTGTGAGTGCAGCTGTTTTAGCAATCATTGGTGGTTTGATTCAGATTTACGTTATCTTGATCGGAGGCCAGTCATTTCCATTGGTACTATTCCCGAATGCGGAAGTTTCAAGTACATACTTTGATGGTGTGAATAATGCATATACAGCTACGATGCCTGAATATCTACTGGGTATAGGTGGCATTGGTCTTGCAATTGTTATGGTGATTGTAGGAATGAAAGTATTTAGACTGTTGCCAACAACTTTGGCTGACAATGTGGCTGATCCACACCATAAAAACTAAATAGTATTTGCAGATGTAAAAAATTAAAAAGCCGCAGCGTAATAACTGAGGCTTTTTTGTTTCTATCATGTAAAAGTGGGGGGGTGTGCTTTATATATTATTATAGCGAGCTTAAGTCACAATCTTATAACAAGGCTTATAAGCAATATCGCTGGGCAGTTTCATGCGATCGTGTTCTATAAATGATTGAAGAAGAGTATCCATTTTTTGCATAATCTTTTTATCACCGCTTAGCTCAAATAAACCGTGTTTTTCAATAGCGCGAATTCCTTCGTCTTTTACATTGCCTGCAACAATACCTGAGAACGCACGTCGCAAGTTGGCAGCTAGTTTATGGGTTTCCAAATCTTTGTGAAGTTCTAGTCCAGCCATGTTCTCATGGGTGGGTTCAAAGGTTTCTTGAAATTCAGAATCTATCTTTAAGAGCCAGTTGTAATAGTAAGCATCACTGTGTTCACGACGGAAGTCTTTAACCTTTTTCATACCTTGCTTCATTTTCTTGGCAACTTTTTCGGGGTCACCAATAATTATTTCATAGCGTTTTTGTGCGGCTTCTCCCAAAGTATCACCAATAAACTGGTCTATTTGTTCAAAATAATCTTTCGATGTTTTGGGTGCCGAAAAAATAAGGGGAAAGGGGATATAGGCATTATCAGGGTGCAATAAAATCCCAAGTATGTAAAGAATTTCTTCAGTCGTTCCTGCGCCACCTGGGAAGACGATAATCCCGTGTCCTGTTCGGACAAAAGCCTCAAGACGTTTTTCAATATCAGGTAAAATAACTAAGTCATTAACAATCGGGTTTGGTGATTCCGCCGCAATAATTCCAGGTTCCGTGATACCAAGGTATTGACCGTCTTTGATACGTTGTTTTGAATGCCCAAAAGTTGCACCTTTCATGGGGCCTTTCATAGCGCCTGGGCCACAACCCGTACAAATATCTAATTCGCGAAGCCCCAGTTGGTAGCCGACCTCTTTGGTATAGAGATACTCTTTGCGGGAGATAGAATGTCCGCCCCAGCAAACTACTAGTTGAGGCTTTTCATTAGTGCGCAATACACCTGCATTTCGCATAATATGAAAGACAGCATTAGTGACGCCATCGCTATCTTCCAGATCAAACTTGGGGTTGTTAATAACATCATTGTGGGTATAAATAATGTCACGTAACACCGAAAAAAGTAGTTCATTGATGCCTTGAATCATCTTTCCATCAACAAAAGCATCGGCAGGAGCGCCTTTTACTTCAAGTTTTATACCACGGTCTTGCTGAATAATACGAATATCAAAAGCTTTGTGACGATCTAAAAGTTCCTTAGCATCATCTGTATAATTTCCGTGACTTAATACGGCTAAAGAGCATTGACGAAACAAGTTGTATAAACCTGATTGGCTACTATCGAGCAACTTACTAACTTCAAGTTGGGAAAGAATATTTAAGTGTTGTGTTGGAGTGATGCGAGCATCGATGAGTATATCGGTCATCAAAACTTCCTTGGTTTATGAATAGGTTTATGAATATTTTTGAGTTCTATATTAAAACATGATTTATGCTAAAAAAATGCTATATTTTGTAACCTAAGTTCTGTAATTAAAGTAAAAAAATTGTAGAATGAGCAATAAGGAAAACTCTTGCTACTAAGAGAATAAATTGGGGAAAAAACGTGTTTAACTTTTCAGCTGATAGGTTGCCTGTCGCAATTATCTTATTATTTTCATTGTTAGATTTCACCGTGTTTTTTATGGTCGATAACTTATGGGTTTTTGTGACGTATTGGTTATTGATGATTATTCCAAAAGGCACTATCTCCGCGTGGAACCATCACCACCAACACCGCAATGTATTCAAACAAACGTGGTTAAACCGATTGCTCGAATTCTTTTACGGCTTGCATACGGGCGCTACAACCAATCTTTGGGTTTTACATCATAACTTTGGACATCACAAAAACTACCTTGATCAAGATATCGACCAAAGTTGTTGGAAAAAGAAAGACGGTGGCACGAAAAGTAAATTGGGTTACACGTTGGAGGTTGCAATAACCTCATATTACCGAGCGTTTAAAGTGGGCAAGACTTTTCCTAAACAGCAAAAGCAATTTATATTGTTCGGTAATATTATGTTACTTGTTTTAGTGGCATTCTTATTTTATAAACCATTTGCTACGCTGTTTATTTTTATTCTCCCTATGATGGGAAGTTTAATGTACACCTCGTGGGCAACGTATGGTCATCATGTTGGCTTAGATACACCCGATGAGTTTTCAGCATCGCATAATAACTTAACACCTTGGTATAATCTCCTTACAGGAAATCTCGGCTACCACACAGCGCATCATTACAAACAAGGTGTGCATTGGTCTGAGCTACCCGCATTGCACGAAAAAATAAAAGATAAAATTCCTGCGAAATGTTACAACACTTCATTCTTTCAAAGGTTGGTAGGCGCTAGCTAAAGCTTGTTAAAACTGCCAATAATTTTCGTGAGGTTACTTAATCAGTCTCTCCTTAATTAGGCGTTTCTTTATAGGTTCAGAAAGTAGCCTTTTAGTACGAAACGCCAAAGCTAATACTATTTAAAGTAACACTGCCGTGAAT
>CAYOHT010000189.1:0-4338 GCA_964403815.1 uncultured Cocleimonas sp. | reverse complement strand
TATTATAAGTATCATGTGAAACTAGGGGGGTGTGCTTCAAAAAACTAATTCCCCATGCGTTCACAAGCTATACCTGCGTTGCAGAGCAGCTCATAAGCAATAGTATCTGCCGATTGAGCAACACGGTCAACACTTAGGTTCTTACCCCATAGTTCAGCAAGGTCGCCTACCTGAGTAGTTTTATCTTTAAAATGATCAATATCAACCACAATCATATCCATAGAAACGCGTCCCACTAATTGCGCTTCCTCGCCATTAATCCAAACAGGTGTGCCAGATACAGCATGACGCGGATAACCATCGGCATAGCCACAGGCGATAACAGCCACCTTCATATCCGTAGGGCATTGCCAAGTTGCGCCATAACCGACGTTATCGCCTTTTTTTAGGTTGTGAATAGCGATGATAGGCGCATTTAGCGTCATTGCAGCTTTTAGATTGTATTCATCGCGATGCGATTTTTCAAAAGGTGAGCTGCCATACAACATAATCCCTGGTCGAATCCAGTCGGCATGGCTGTCTTGCCACGCTAAAATCCCTGCTGAATTAGCGATGCTCTTTGTGATGCTAATTTTTGTAGTGGTAGCAGCTGATGAAATACTTCTTCCTGCTTTTGTAAAACAGCTTAATTGTTGTTGTGTGGTTTTGTTATCTCTTTCATCGGCACAGGCAAGGTGTGTCATTAAAATCAATGATTCAGGGTTAACGTGAGAATGATTGCTCAGCTTTTGAAATACATCAGCCGTACGATCAGGTTGAAAACCTAAACGATGCATACCTGTATCTATTTTTAAATTAAGATCAAAACGATAGCTTTTAGAATGATGTTTTTTAGTACCCTGAGGAGAATATTGATTTAATAAACTAAGCTGTCGATCATCATGCACCGTCAAACGTAAATCAAAATGTGCCGCCACGCGTAAATCATCCACACTTTGATGACCTTGCAATACAGTAATAGGTTTTGAAATTCCTGCCTCACGAAGCTCCACCGCCTCAGGAATACACGACACTGCAAAGCCATCAGCAATCTCATACAAAATACCTGCTGTTTCTATCGCGCCATGCCCATAAGCATCGGCTTTTATCACGGCTAAGGTTTTTGAATCAGGCGCAGCTTGCTTGGCACGTTTTAAATTGTGCTGTAGCGCTTCGGGGTGAATGGTGATGCGGGATGAGCGTTTCATATTTTTTATTATATCTACAGATAGAACAATTACACAGATAAAAAGAAATCTTCCACAATCTCAATGACTGCTCAGATTGCCTCTATGACTTGTCAGTTCAAGGCGTGGAAAATGAGCTTGCATGTGCAAGTGATTTTTTTCACAACGCAGGAATAGCAAGTTATAGGGGAGAGCTGTGTAGTCCCCTCGGGTTAATGTTCTGGTGCGTATACATCTGGCATGAAATTATCAAAGCGCGTAAATTTACCTGTAAACGTCAAGCGTACCTTACCAATCGCGCCGTTTCTTTGCTTGCCTATTATAATTTCAGCCATGCCTTTATCGGGCGTATCTTCGTTGTAAACCTCGTCACGATAGATAAACATTATCACGTCCGCGTCCTGCTCAATTGCGCCTGATTCACGCAAGTCTGACATAATCGGGCGTTTGTTGGGGCGTTGCTCCAAACTACGGTTTAGCTGTGAAAGGGCAATGACAGGACATTCCATTTCTTTAGCCAAGGCTTTTAGAGATCGTGAAATTTCTGAGATTTCAGCAGCACGGTTATCGGACTTTCCACTCACTTGCATTAACTGTATGTAATCGAGAACAATAACACCCATCTGACCATGTTCACGCGCTAAACGACGACACTTTGCGCGCACTTCGGTGGGTGAAAGCGCGGCGGTATCATCAATAAAGAGTTTAGTTTCACCAAAGGTTTTAACTGCCATGCCGATGCGCGGCCAATCTTCCTCACGAATTTTACCCGTACGAATATCATTCAGTGGCACGCGACCCATCGAGGCAAACATTCTTAAAATTAGTTGCTCAGCGGGCATCTCCATACTGAAAATAGCCACAGGTTTTTTATCATTCACGGTAATAAATTCGGCCAAGTTCATGGCAAAAGTCGTTTTACCCATCGAAGGACGACCTGCCACGATAACCAAATCACCTTTTTGTAAACCCGAGGTCATATCATCAAGCTCGTTATAGCCTGTTGATGCGCCCGTGATGGTGTTGTCGGATTTGCTTAGCTCGTGGATTTGATCAAGCGTAACTTTGAGCAAGTCTTTAATAGCTTTAAAATCTTGTTGGCGATTACCTTGTTCGGCAATCTCAAAAACTTTGCGCTCAGCCTCGTCTAATAATTCTCGGCTAGGGCGTTCGCCTGAGTTGAAAGCCTCATCTGCAATTTCAGAACCAATACTGATAAGTTGACGTAAAACAGATTTTTCGCGCACGATATCGGCATAAGCTTTGATGTTCGCCGCACTTGGCGTATCTTTGGCTAACGTTCCGAGGTAGGCTAAGCCGCCTGCACTTTCTAATTCGTCACGAACTTTTAGCCATTCCGAGAGTGTGATGATGTCGAGCGGTTCGTTTTCATTAGCAAGCACCGCAATGGAGCGGAAGATCAAGCGGTGATCTTGGCGATAGAAATCGTGTTCCTGTACGACATCGGCGACCTTGTCCCATGCACGGTTTTCTAGCATTAATCCGCCGAGCACGGATTGTTCAGCCTCGATGGAATGAGGGGGGACTTTTAGATGTTGGAGGTCATCGTCGTGATTATGGGGGGCTAGGATTGCAGACATATGGGGGAGTTTATCATTTAAGTTTGTTGAAGAGTAAGTAGGAGTAGTTCTTAATTTACTGTGGATAAGTTGTGGAAAGATTGTTAAGGAAGTTCTGATTAACCCAGTTAAGTTCTGGCAACGCCAGTTTTTCAAGCTCGATACATTGATTAACTTTAAGCATAGTCATTCTATGCTTAATCATCTACAAAGCACACCCCCCCACTTTTAGGGCATGATTACTAGAACTGCTAACATCATATAGATTTGCATAAAATCTAGCAGTCATTAAAAAAACTAACGAGCTATCATTCAAAAGTGGGGGTGTGCTTTAAGGAGAGACTGATCTATCCAATTCATTTACGCTTTTGAAAAGCAGATAACATTCCCCGCAATATATTTAACTCACTGGGCGTAAGATTGACGCGCCCATATAAACGGCGTAATCGCGTCATTAAATGCTTAGGCGTTTCAGGATCAAGAAAGTCCGCTTCAATCATCGCGGTTTCAAGATGTTTGTAATAGCCTTCCATGGCATCCGCTGTAACACGCTCTTCAGTCTGATCTTCAACCGCTGTTTCTTCCGTTGGGTTTATTAAGGATGCTAGGCGACATTCATAACTTACAATCTGTACCGCCGAAGCGATATTCAAAGAACTGTAATCAGGGTTGGTCGGGATATGCACAAGGTGATGGCACATTGCCAATTCATCATTAGTCAGCCCTGAACTTTCTCGTCCAAAAACAACCGCCACCTTAGCTGTTTGTGCTTGTTTAACCAACTTTTCGGCGCACGTTCGCGGCTCTAAAATATCCCACGCTAAACTACGTTCATGCCTTGCGCTTGTTCCCACCACCAAACGACAATCTGTTAATGCCTCCTGTAACGATTCAACCACCACGGCACTCTCTAAAATATCCGTGGCATTGGATGACATCGTATTTGCCTGCTCATCAGGAAATGATTTTGGATTAACAAGGTACAACTCGCTTAAACCCATCGTTTTCATCGCGCGCGCAGCCGAACCAATATTCCCTGGATGGGATGTTTGGATTAATACAATTCTTATGTTTGCTAGTGTGTTTTTTGATTCCATCTGTTAGACTTCTCGCCCGCAAATTCTTGTTGATACATCTGTAATAATAGAGGTTACACCCTATGCACCCTATGCTCAATATGGCTATCAAAGCCGCACATGAAGCTGGCGACATTATCGCCCGAAGCGCCGATAGAATCGACCAATTACAGATTGAAAACAAGGATAAAAATGATTTTGTCACCGAAATTGATCGTGCGGCTGAAGATACCATTATTGGCATCTTGAAAAATGCCTATCCTGATCATGCTTTTTTAGGCGAAGAAAGCGGCAAGCACGAAGGCAAAGAAAGCACGTCTCCACATAGTGATTCATCAAAATACGAATGGATTATTGATCCTCTTGATGGCACAACCAACTTCTTATACGGTATCCCACATTTTGCCGTTTCTATCGCACTAAAAAAAGATGGCATACTAGATCAGGCCGTTATTTACGACCCAATGAAAGATGATCTCTTTTACGCATCACGCGGTGCAGGAGCATTTTTAAACA
>CAYOHT010000188.1:0-4387 GCA_964403815.1 uncultured Cocleimonas sp. | reverse complement strand
GGGGGGTGTGCTTTAAATTATTCATATCGTATAAATTTAACCGTTTATCCTGTTGATCAGATGATTAAGTGAAATTTTGGTTACTGTACCGTTAGCCAGAATTTCACAGCTTATCTATTGGATAAATTAAGGATAATTTATGCGTTTTACTCGCGTCATTCGAACACGTTCAGCTTCATTATTTTTACTGTTTTTATCCATAGTCTTAACGGCTTGTGGTGGAGCATCGTCGGATTCGTCAACGCCTAATAGTGGCGGGCAACCTACACAAATAGCACAAAGCAATTGGAAAAATAATAACTTACGCGCAAAGTCTGGAAATTCTAGTTTGTCGGTTGATGACTTGGGTGATCGTTTAAAAATAACCATTACCTATCCTGATATTGTTACGGCAGAAAATACGCAGATTTTTATTGATAGCGATAATAATAAGCAGACTGGTTTTAATTTTGATTATGAAGCGTGGGGGCTAATTGGCGCGGATTATATTATTGAAAACAGGACATTGTTTAAATCATTGTCTAATAATTCAGATTGGAACTGGGATGCTAACGTGCCTCAGTTGGATAGCTTTTCTAAAACAGCGAATGTTGTTGAGGCTGTTATTAATAAAAGCAAATTGGGCAACCCTTGTACTACTATAAATGTTGGCGTGATGGGGCTGAATGATTCTTGGGATATTGAGGTGATGTATCCTATATCGAATGCCTTGGCGACGATGAGTATTCAATCTTGTGGCGGAACAGGCACGGATACAACAAAGCCTGTGATTCTTCTGCATGGCTCAAACCCTATGAGCGTTGTAAAAGGCGCGACTTTTTATGACCCTGGGGCTGTTGCTAGTGATAATGTGGACGGCGACATAAGTGCGAGCATTACGGTTTCGGGCGCGGTGAATACGAATAGTATTGGTACTTATACGCTGATTTATCGTGTTGCTGATAGCGCGGGAAATATGGCAAATCTCAACCGTGTTGTGAAGGTGATTAATCCGCCTACATCCAATGGCATTACGGTTGATGGCAATATGCAAGACTGGGATGCATTGGCGAGTTCGGCGTATTCAAAGCTGACTCAAACCTCGTCTAAAACTTTTTTTGCTACTGAAGATGCACAAAAGAATAATATTTACTTACTGGTAAAATGGACTCAATTAAACGCCAATGACAATGTTCAAGTTTATTTAGATACCGATAACAACATAAACACAGGCTACCAATTTTGGGACGATGATCTTGGTAGAGTGGTATCTGGCGCTGAATACTTTATTGAAAATGGTTCTTTAAATAAGTACACAGGGGCGAATGGTTACGAATGGCGCTGGCAATATAATGCGCATCCGATGGAATATGTACACTTAGGCAGTACGGTAGAAATGAAACTTCCGTCGTCCATTGTAACGGCTACTAAGCTTGATATGACGGTGTATCGCATAGATTCATCGTGGTCAAACTTTCAATTATTTGCAGAAAAACAAGTCTATTCAATATCGGGGATTAATAATCCTGGTCCTGTTAAAAAGTTCTCGCATGTGAAAATGCACAATGAGTTATTAAATAATCAGTCTATCGTCTGGGGTGAAAGAGGCTCGTATGATGATTCGGTTCAGTCTTTAAATATAACGTCACGAGCAAATAAAGGTAGCTCAAGGCTTCGGGTAACAAGCACCGATGAGTTAAAGGTTAATCAATTACTTGTCTATCAGGCGACTAACGGAAATTACTATATCGCTCAAATAAGGTCGATGCCAAACAGCCGAACGATTAATCTTGTTGAGCCATTAGAAGGCATTGTTTCCACTGGCGTTAAAGTATGGAATTTTTACGCGAATACGTCGCATCCTAATCGTTACGGATACAGAGCCATTGCCGACTTTATGGTTAGCAGTCAAAAATTAGATGCTAAAACCACTGGCAGACATATTTTATTCGGTGATAGTTGGTTTGGTCAGACTGATGACATAGAAAATCGCCTGAATCAAAAACTACCTTTGGCAACTATTATCAATAAAGGTGTGGGCGGAGATACAGCGCAGGATTTGGTTAATCGATTTGATAATGATATTACACCCAATAATCCAGATACTATTTGGCTACTAACAGGGACAAATGATTACTGGCAAGGTGTGCCGACTGCACAATACAAAGAGAGTATTCAAATGCTTATTGATAAATCAAAAACTATTGGTGTAAAGCTAATGATTATTGACTCGTCGGTCGGCGCAGGAACAGGTGCAACAGGTGTTGAGAATCACCAGCAATCTGATGAGTACGTGAATGCCGTGATAGAGCTTTATTGATCTTTTTTTAACCCGTCCCATAAGCCTGCCATGAGTGTATCCATATAATCAATCAGAGGTTTTTCGATTACTCCGTCGAGCCTTAATTGAATGAGCCTAATAGCGCCACCAAAAATTAGCGAGGTGGCTACCCATGTGTCGGTGTCTTTTATGTCTCCAGTCTTTATGGCTTGAGAGGTTATCTCTCTAATTTTTATAAAAGGGGAGGAGTCATACATTAATGGCTCATCAGGTAAAAAATCGCTATGTTTTGAGTGAAAAACAAAAGAGATTATATTTTGATGGGTTTCTGTATGTTCAAACAATTGTTTTATTATTTCTTCAATCTGCTCAATGGGCGAATGAATATTTTTAGTGATGTCATCAATTAACTCGTCCACTTCGTTTAGCACATGTTTATAGAGCTTTTCAGCAACGCCTTCTTTCCCTCCAAAATGTTTGTAAATTGAGCCTATACTTACATCAGCCTGTTGTTGTACTTCATGAATTGAGACCTTGTGATAGCCTTTATCAACAAATAAATCTAATGCTGCGGTTAGCACTTTGCAATTAATCGGCTCGGGTGAAGGCGCTAATCTCTTTAAATAAGGCATACAGTTAAAAACTTGCTAGTAGTTATTGACAAGAATGAACATTCATTCTATTTTTGAGTTATATTGATTAGCATAGCATAAGTTACTTGAGACCTTTGCACGAATCGGTGGCGAAAGAAATATCGGGTGAAATTTCACTGATTGAGGCGGGAAATGAAGCTAATAACGGGTTATTAGCAAGTTTTCCAACGAAAAGCAGTGGAATTTCAAGTCATATTTACTCGTCATCCGAGTCGTGCAAAGGTCTCAACTTATTTGACCTGATTTAATCGGGTTGTAAAAATCAAATACTAAAGAGGAGTTAAAAAATGAAAGCAAAAGCTGCGGTTGCATGGGAAGCAAAAAAACCACTATCCATTGAGATGGTGGACGTTATGGGGCCAAAAGAAGGCGAGGTGCTATTAAAAGTCATCGCTTCGGGCGTTTGTCATACCGATGCATTTACCCTTTCGGGCGAAGACCCTGAAGGTTCTTTCCCGTGTATTTTAGGTCACGAAGGTGGCTGTGAAGTTGTCGAACTTGGCGCTGGTGTTAAAGATTTAAAAGTAGGCGATCACGTTATCCCACTTTATATTGCTGAATGTGGTGATTGTGAGTATTGTAATACGCCGAAATCGAACCTTTGTCAGACAATCGCTGGCACGATTTGGACGGGTTATATGCCAGACGGGACAAGACGTTTCTCGCAAGGCGGCAAAGATATTTACCATTATATGGGTTGTTCAACTTTTGCTGAATACACCGTTGTGCCAGAGATCGCACTAGCAAAAATCAACAAAGATGCAGACCTTGAAAAGGCCTGTTTACTAGGTTGTGGTGTAACAACAGGTATTGGCGCGGTATTAAATACGGCAAAAGTTGAAGCAGGTTCTACGGTTGCAGTCTTTGGTTTAGGTGGTATTGGCTTGTCATGTATTCAAGGTGCGGTAATGGCAGGAGCGACACGTATTATCGGTATCGACATTAATCCTGATAAGTTTGAATTTGCAAAGCAACTCGGTTGTACTGATTTTGTGAACCCTAAAGATATTGATGGGTCGTTTGTAGAATACATGCAAGATAACTTCAACGGCGGACCTGATTACTCGTTTGAGTGTATTGGCAATGTTCACGTAATGCGTGATGCGCTTGAGTGTACGCACATGGGTTGGGGTAAGTCAGTGGTAATCGGTGTTGCTGGTGCAGGTCAGGAGATTTCTACTCGCCCATTCAATTTGGTAGTTGGTCGTACATGGATGGGTACTGCATTTGGCGGCGTTAAAGGTCGTACAGAGCTTCCGGGTTATGTTGATCGTTATATGGCGGGCGAAATTGAGCTTGATAGTTTGGTAACGCACACGATGGGTATTGAGGATATTAATAAAGCCTTTGACCTTATGCATTCGGGTGAGAGTATACGGTCTGTTATTACATCATTTTAAAATATAAGCATCATGGAGCTCTGCATAAATTCTAGCAGTCGTTAAGGAAAGACTGATCAAGCCCAATTATTTTA
>CAYOHT010000187.1:0-4396 GCA_964403815.1 uncultured Cocleimonas sp. | reverse complement strand
ACTAGCATAAACAGAGATATATCATGTAAAAGTGGGGGGGTGTTGTTTTTTAAGGCTCACTAAGAAAAGAACCCGTCGGTTGCACTAATAATTGCGTTAAGGGAATTTCGAAGCAATACCGAGTAGTTGAAGCAAGGGAGTTTGAGAAAAAGCATCGAGTTTTTTAGTGCAATTGAATTTTAGCTAGCTCTTCTAAAATAGAATTCACCAAGCTATCACCTTGAGCCCCCATATCTTTGCTGAGAATATCTGGATCCCTTTCCCCATCTATCAATTTCTTAATAATCGCTGCAAGCTTTGTCATATCACCGCCTGCGTGGCTCATTTGTTCTGCCATATGTGAAACAAGTGTGAGTGCTTGGGTGTTGCCTGCGCTGGCCTGATGAACCATGTGGGCAATCCCAGGTGCTGCCATTGTAGGGTTTGCATTGGGTTTTTCTGGGTCAGGCAGTGTGGAGGGTTTTTGAATGCCATTAAGAATCGCTTCAATGATAACAGCATCTTCTTCATCAAGGTCTTTTAGTAGCATTTCAGAACGATCGCCTTCAAGTATTTTATAAATTCGAAGAACCAGATTCTGCCAGCCATTTTCAGCGCTGGTCTTTAAAACTTGGCTGAGTTGTGGTTTTAGTTGTGTATTATGAATTGTCTCAACAACCATGTTGATAAGACTAGCATGGACTTGTAAGATTTGTTCTTGTTTGCTGGGAGTGCTTGTAGTAGTCATCAGCAAATTTTAGCAGATAGGAAAGTGTAAATCTGCAATCTTATAATTCCCCTTTCTGGTCTTTTAAATCAAAGAATGGCGCTTTAGCTTAGAACGTAGAGTTGCTCGATTAATCCCCAAGTAAGCCGCGGTACGTGACTGATTACCATTAGTATGTGTCATTAATACTTCTAACAACGGGCGTTCAACTTCATCCATAACTTGTCTGTATAGATAAGAAGCATCTTGATCACCAAGCAGCTGTAGATATTCTTTAACCGTTGTTGTCGTTGTCTCTGAAAGGGAGTGACCATTCGGCGATGTAATTGGGAGTGATTTCATGGGTTGATTCATGGGGGTTAACCTATCCTTGGTTAGTTAGTTCTAGTCATGTTCAGAAATTGTAAAAATCGTTTAAAGCTAACTTTAGTTTTTTGAGCTGACTGGGTGCATCAGCAATACTAAAGATTTCTTTCTTCAGATTTTTTAACAAAATTTGATCTTGACCTACAAGATTGTATAAATACCAGCCAATATGTTTACGAGCAATGCGAATTCCCTGATCTGTCCCATAGTAGCGATGAATGGCATGAATGTGTTCTAGTGTTGTC
Organism: uncultured Cocleimonas sp.; assembly: GCA_964403815.1. Classification (GTDB taxonomy): domain Bacteria; phylum Pseudomonadota; class Gammaproteobacteria; order Thiotrichales; family Thiotrichaceae; genus Cocleimonas. The sequence goes on along the minus strand of CAYOHT010000187.1, from coordinate 3,079 downwards.
TTTACTTTCTGTTGCGAGCTAATATCATCTATTATTGTATTGCTTAAAACTTGACCACCTAACCTATCATTTATCTCTTTAAAAATCCAAGGTTGTCCATGAGTAATTCGTCCTAGCATCAACCCATCGGCACCCGTGTAATTAAAGATAAATTGTGCATCCTTAGTGCTTTTTATATCACCGTTGGCAATGACAGGAATGTTGACTGCCTGTTTGATTTGGCGAATCGTTTCATACTCCGAAAACCCAGTAAAAGCTTGGCTGCGTGAGCGCCCATGAACGGATAGACAGGCAACACCTTGTTGTTCGGCTATTTGAGCGATCTCAACGGCATTCTTATTGGATGTTGCCCAACCTGTTCTTATTTTAAGTGTAACGGGGGTGTCTACAGCATTGACTATACTGATAAGTATGCGTTTAACCAAATCCGTATCACGCATTAATGCAGAGCCAGCCGCTTTATTACAAACTTTTTTCGCGGGGCATCCCATATTTATATCAATAATATTGGCGCCATTTTCAATATTAAACTGTGCGGCGCGTGCCATAATATCAGGATCAGTTCCTACAATTTGGGCTGAACGTGGCAAAGGTTCATCCTCTTGCACTAATCGTAACTGTGTTTTACGAGTGTGTAGTAGAGATGGGTCTGATGTGAGCATTTCAGAAACGGTTAAGCCAGCACCGTACTGACGACACATATCACGATATGGGCGATCAGTAATGCCAGCCATGGGGGCAAGTAACAACTTGCTGGGCAATTGATAGGGACCAATTTGTAAACTCATTGAGGTATCTTACTGGTTTTTTGGGAGGAGGGTTTTCTAAATAAGAGGTATTAAAGAAACTTAAACTGGAATCTCGTGGCATCTTTCCCTGGATCTTTTATTTTTAGCTTAAGACTAACGGGTTCTTTAGATGGAATTAAAAGCCCTTTAGAATAGTTTTTGAGGTATTCCTTGGGCAAGAAACGTCTAAAGGCAACTAACTTTGATTGTGCATTTTCTAAGCGAAGCTCAAGAACAGGGTAGGGTTGTGCTCGATCGGCAGTATTTTCAATCAATGCGGATATTAAAAGAGCGCCAGATTCATTGGGGTGTGCAAACACATTATGGTTAAGCATTTGGATTTTTTCAGGATTAGTGCGTGGTGACTCTAAAAGCAAATGCCTAGTGTTATACAATACTTGGGTAAGTAACAAGGTACTTAGCAAAACCGCACTGGCAATAAGCCATTTTAACTTTCTTGCAGATCCCTTTTTTTCCTTTGCCATTTTAACATTAGGTTTTGCATGTATCATGCGGTCTTCATTACGCGGGTCTATAACTTCTTTTTTCGTTTTGCGCGTGATGCTTTTTTCTCGTTCTAGGTCATTATAGGTTTGGGGTATTGTCGTAGAAAGTGTTTTTGTTGCATTGAATACAGCATTGCATTCCCCACAACGGAGCTTGCCTTTGGCAATGGTGACTTCTCGCATATTGACATGAAAGATAGCCTTACATTTTTCACACTGTGTATACATGCTTGTTCTTATGTTTCTTTGTATTAAAGTTTCGTCGCACTGATTCGAATCCAGCCATCTAGGCTTTTCACATCAAAATCACCAAATGCTGCGGAATAAGTTTCAATCAAATCAGATTGTTGATCTTCAAGCAAACCCGATAAGACCAGCGCACCACCAGAACGAGTAAGTGACGATATGACTGGGAAAAGTTCAATCAATGGTCCACATAAAATATTGGCAAGTACAAGGTCATGTTCTTTTGGTGGAAACGCATCTGGTAGATAACAAGTGATGCTTTTTGCGTTTATATCATTGCGTAGCATATTATCTTTAGTGGCGATTAGCGCTTGTGGGTCAATATCTGTCGCATTGATATGGGTTGCCCCCAGCTTTATAGCCGCAACCGCTAAAATACCACTACCACAACCATAATCGACAACAGATAAATCGTTAGGCAGATTTTGATCAAGCCACTCTAGGCATAGCGCCGTGGTTGGATGCGTACCAGTTCCAAAGGCTAAACCAGGGTCAAGATGGATATAAGTGTGATCACCTGGATTATCACTTGGAATATCGTAGTTACTAGGGTAAATCCAAAGTTTTTCACCAAAGCGAATAGGGTGGAAGTCTTTCATCCAAACCCTTTCCCAATCTTGATCTTCTAATGTTTCAATATGAAAATCTTGAATATCCCATGCTGATTTATTGAAGGTGAGTGTTTCGCTTAATGCGCTGAGGTCTTCATCTTTCTCAAATAGCGCTGTAATAATCATATCATCCCAAAGCAACTGCTCACCCGGGAGTGGCTCTAAAACAGGTGTGTCTTTGGCATCTTGCCATGTGATAGAAAGTGAACCTGCATTTTCCATGGCATCTTCAATCGCTTGGTGATGTTTTTTGGTGGTTTGACAAATGAGTTGTAACCAAGAGGGTGCTTCAGACATAGAACAAGGTAGCCTGTAAAAGTAGGGGGGTGTGCTTTTAAAAAGAAACTAAGGCTTTAAAGTCTTAGTTTCTTTTCCAAGTAATCAATACCTGCGCCACCAGCAATAAAGGCATGATCCTCCATTATACGACGTTGTAATGGTATGTTTGTTTTGATGCCTTCGACAACCATTTCAGATAATGCACCGTGCATACGCTCAATAGCGCCAGCGCGGTCTTCTGCATGTACAATTAGCTTACCAATCATCGAATCATAATGCGGAGGCACACTGTATCCACCATAAATATGTGAATCAATACGCACTCCAAGACCACCAGGAACATGAAAACGATCTACCCGACCAGGGGAGGGCACAAAGGTATCAGGGTCTTCTGCGTTGATACGACACTCAATGGCATGTCCAGTGGGTTTGATGTCACTTTGTTTGATTTTAAGTTTTTCACCCGAAGCAATTAGTATTTGTTGCTTCACCAAATCGACGCCAGTAATCATTTCTGTTACAGGATGCTCAACTTGTAAACGTGTATTCATTTCGATGAAATAGAACTCATCGTTTTCATACAAAAACTCAAACGTTCCCGCGCCACGATAACCAATATCCATACAGGCTTGTGCCACTGAGTTACCCA
>CAYOHT010000186.1:0-4398 GCA_964403815.1 uncultured Cocleimonas sp. | reverse complement strand
AAATAGGTTATTTAGATGTCTCAACAATGTTATTACGAAATCCTAAGTGTTACGAAAACCTGTAGCGATGGAGAACTGAAAAAATCGTATCGTCGTATGGCGATGAAGTTTCATCCTGATCGTAATCCTGATGACGAAGAAGCCGAGCATAAATTCAAAGAAGTCAAAGAAGCCTACGAGATTTTATCAGATTCGCAAAAGCGCGCGGCTTATGATCAATTTGGTCATGCAGGTGTAGATCCGTCTCGCGGTGGTGGGCAACAAGGTGGTGGCTTCGGCGGTTTTGGTGATATTTTTGAAGATATTTTTGGTGGCGGTGGTCGTGGTCAAGGTGGCGCAAGTGCCGCTTATCGTGGCAGTGATCTTCAATATAATCTTGAGTTAACGCTCGAAGAGGCTGTGTTTGGTACAACGGTTGATATTCGTGTACCCAGCAAACAAACCTGTGAAACTTGTGATGGTTCTGGCGCAAAAGAAGGCTCAGAGCCGCAAACCTGTGGGACTTGTCATGGACAAGGTCAGGTTCGTATTCAGCAAGGATTTTTCTCTGTACAGCAAGCTTGTCCTCATTGTCATGGTGCTGGCTCGATTATTTCTGACCCTTGTGGTGACTGTCATGGCGAAGGTCGTATTGAAGAAAAGAAAACACTCGAAGTTAAAATTCCAGAAGGTGTGGATACAGGTGATCGCATACGATTAAGCGGTGAAGGCGAAGCGGGTATTAATGGTGGCCCAGCAGGCGACTTGTATGTGCAAATGCACCTTAAAGCCCATGATTTATTTACCCGGGATGCTAATGACCTTCATTGTGTTATGCCTATTCCGTTTACACAAGCGGCGCTGGGCGGCACGCTTAAAGTTCCTACGCTAAGCGGTGAAGTGAATCTTAAAATTCCAGCTGAAACACAATCATCCAAGCTTTTTCGCTTGCGTGGAAAAGGCGTCAAATCTGTGCGTAGTAGCGTAGCGGGTGATTTACTTTGTAGAATTGAAGTGGAAACACCTGTTAATTTAACGGCAAAACAAAAGAAGCTCTTAGAGCAGTTCCAGTCTGCTTTGGATAAAGGTGGGAAGAAGCATAGTCCACAACAGCATGGCTGGGGTGATAAGGCAAAGTCATTCTTTGATGATGTCAAAGGATGGTTCGACGGTGAAAAACAAGATTAGAATGCACCATGTAAAAGTAGGGGGGTGTTGCTTTCAAGATAGCCCTAGTCGCTAGAAAGTATGCAGGGACTCGCGTAGCGAGGAGCAGTAGCGGTTGAATCAGGGCGTGCTTTAATATAGCCTTGCCTTGCACGTTAAATAATAAGGTAAATCATGATAAACATCGCAATCGTAGGCGCAGCAGGGCGCATGGGCAAGATTCTAATTGAGGCGTGTAACGAATCTGATAATGCTAAACTAACCGTAGCCACAGAACATCCCGAAAGCTCACTCATCGGAACAGATGCAGGCGAAGTGGCTGGTGTTGGTAAAAATAACGTCATTATCGTTTCTGGTCTTGATGATGCTGTCAATGACTTCGATGTGCTTATCGATTTTACGCGTCCTGCACCTACCCTAAATCACCTCGATTGGTGCGTGAAAAATAATAAAGGCATGATCATCGGTACAACAGGTTTTTCGGATGATGAAAAAGCACAAATTGATACAGCAGGTAAGAGCATCCCTATCGTATTCGCCGCAAATTTTAGTGTTGGCGTAACGCTTAGTTTAAAACTATTAGAGTTAACTGCGCGCGTGTTAGGCGATAGTGTGGATATTGAAATCATCGAAGCGCACCATCGTCATAAAGTCGATGCTCCATCAGGTACAGCGTTAAAAATGGGCGAAGTGATTGCTGAAACACTTGATAGAAGCTTGGATGAAAATGCCGTTTATTGCCGTGAAGGCGTAACAGGCGAACGAGAACGCAAAGATATCGGGTTTCAAACCATTCGCGCTGGCGATATTGTTGGTGAGCACACGGTGATGTTTGCAGATATTGGCGAACGCATCGAAATTACCCACAAAGCATCGAGCCGAATGACCTTCGCAAAAGGTGCGGTGCGCGCGGCTGCTTGGCTGGGCGATCAATCACCTGATGTATATGATATGCAGGATGTATTGGAGTTATAAAGCCTTGGTTAAACGTTTTATTGTTAATATTATGATTAGTCACGCTTAAAAGTCTTAAAAACGAGAATGAATAAATGACACAAAGTACCCGCTGGTTCTGGTTAATAATAGCTGTTATTTTCATGGCGCTTATCTATTTTTTAGCGCCTATATTGTTGCCTTTTGTCTCGGGCGCATTGCTCGCTTACTTGGGCGACCCTGTTGTTGATCGCTTAGAAAAATTAAAAATATCACGAACATTATCGGTCGTGGTGGTTTTCTTTGTTGCCTTGTTGTTTATTTTGCCCATATTTTTCTTTTTAGTGCCATTAATAGAATCACAAATTAAATTATTGATCGCAAAAATGCCAGGTTATATTGATTGGATAATGGTCAACCTAGAGCCAACCCTAAAAGACACCTTCGGTATTAGTATTCCTGCCTTGGAGATTGAACAACTCAAAGCAACCTTCGGTAATCAGTTTTCCAATGCGGGTGGTTTCTTCAAAGGTTTGGTAAGAACAGTCTCTCACTCAGGTATGGTAGTAGCAGGTTGGGCGGCAAATCTATTCTTAATACCGGTGATTACTTTCTATTTATTACGTGATTGGGATAATTTAGTTGCCTATATTCACGACCTATTACCACGCTCGGTAGAGCCAACAGTATCTCGTTTAGCACAAGAATCTGATGATGTGTTGGGTGCATTCTTACGCGGTCAAATGCTGGTAATGTTGGCATTAGGCACAATTTATGCGATTGGCTTAAAGTTGATAGGCTTAGAACTTGCGCTATTGATTGGCATGTTGGCGGGTATTTTAAGCTTTATTCCTTACATGGGTTTGATTGTTGGTATTACAGTTGCAGGTTTTGCGATTATATTGCAAACGCAAGACCCAACTAATCTGCTCTGGGTGGCGTTGGTGTTTGTAGTTGCGCAAGTGGTTGAAGGCACAGTCTTAACGCCGTTGCTGGTAGGGGATCGTATTGGTTTGCACCCAGTTGCGGTTATTTTCTCAGTATTGGCAGGTGGTCAATTATTTGGATTCTTCGGCATATTGCTGGCATTGCCCGTATTTGCCGTCATTGCAGTCATTATGCGTCATTTTCATAAAACCTATAAAGATAGTAGTCTCTACGATGACTTCGACCCAGACAAAGCAGAAAAAGTTGATGATATGATCGCGCATGATGATACAACTGCCGAGGTTTAAACTACATTGAATAAAAGCACACCCCCCCACTTTTACATGATGTTTTTGTTTTTGATCGATATATAATAACCAAGCATGTCACTTACAAATCCCGAACAATTAACCCTCAACGTAAACCTGCGTGACGGGTATATTTTTGACTCTTATTACGTTGCACCTAAAGGTATGAATGCCGAGGTCGTGAATGTTTTACAATCCATTTTCACCTCAAAAGATGCTCAGCAAAATATCGTATGGGGTGAAAACTTATCGGGTAAAACTCATCTTCTGCAAGCCTGTTGCGCTAAAGCGGCAGAGATTCATCACACTGTTAGTTATATTCCCCTAAAGGCTTTTAAAGCGTACGGTACAGAAGTACTGGATGGTTTGTCGCAATCGAAACTAATAGTGATTGACGATATTGAAGAATTGTTAGGTGATAAAGAGTGGGAAATTGCCTTGTTTAATTTGATTAATGTCACGCGCGAGAATGGACAAAGCCTATTGTTAAGCTCAGTTGAAAACCCGCGTAAACTAGACTGTATTCTGCCAGATTTAGCTTCCAGGTTAATCTGGGGAGGCAGCTACCAGCTACAGGCATTAACAGATGAAGAGAAACCAAAAGCCTTGCAAGCGCGCGCAGAGCAGCGAGGTTTCAAGCTGAAAGATAATGTTATTGAATACCTTTACCGTCGTTATCCGCGTGATATTGAATCGCTGATGGAGATATTAAATAAGCTCGATGAAGAGAGTTTTCGTCAAAAATCATTAGTTACAGTGCCTTTTGCCAAAAAAATATTGAAAGATTATTGATCTTAGTTGTTATTTATATCAATTTATTGAACTAATTAGCCCAATATTTGACTAACACTGTGTGTAGGGTATAATCCCGCGTAGCTTGAAAGTAAGTTTTTTATATTTATGCAACACCATCTCGAAGTTCCATTTGTTTAGATCCTCGTCCTGATTTCATAATTCATAGCAACACCACTTCAGCGTTACTCTATAAAGAGCGGCTTATATGAGCTGTTTTTTATAACAATTTAATTTTGAATATTAGGAAAAATATTATGTCTACAACTACTGGAACAGTAAAATGGTTTAA
>CAYOHT010000185.1:0-4430 GCA_964403815.1 uncultured Cocleimonas sp. | reverse complement strand
TCTAACAGCCCTAGAAAACTAACGAACTATCATGTAAAAGTGGGGGGGTGTGAATTCAGCTCAGCCCATCAGCCATCTGACTTGTAATCACTGTAAGAGTGGTAAACATAGCTATCCACTCCCTTCTTAGGTTCGTAGCCATTAAAGATAAAGCCTTTCGTCTCAATCCCCGTATGAGCAAGGCGTGTCACAGCATGCTCTATTTCTTTCATGCTGTGTCGATCAAAACGAACGACCATAAATACTACACCAGAGTGCTTTCCTATAATAGTTGGGTCAGTGGCCGCATGCACAGGTGGTGTATCAATTATAATCAGATCATATTGACTAGAAAGTTGGTTCAGTAACTCTTCAAAACTACTATGCATTAATAGCTCCGAAGGATTGGGAGGAGTCTGACCTCTAGTAATAATATCAAAACTACTCTCACCTATTTCAACAGTATTAATCGTTTCTTCAAGCGTTACTTTGCCACTAATTAAGTCAGAAAGCCCTGGTGAAACTTCTTTGTTCATTAAGCTGTGAAGGTAGCCTCTTCGCATATCGGCATCGATAAGCAATACGCGTTGTTCACTTGCAGCGATTACGGCTGAAAAGTTTGAAGCAATGAAGGATTTACCTATTCCAGGAGCAGGTCCAGTGATCATCACTATATTGTTTTTTGCTTCTAATAAAGAAAAATGTAAAGTTGTGCGTAGGCTTCTTAGGCTTTCGATAGCGGGATCTGTTGGCTCCTCTATCGCTAATAATGTTTTTTGTTGTTGGTTCTTTTGAAGCCCTTTTGTCAACTTAACCGCTTTTGTAAATGGCACGGTAGCATAAACAGGAATAGAAGTAGCAGCTTCTAATCTGTCTGGGTTGTTTACGGCTTGGTGAAGTGCTTTACGAATAAATACAATAAGCATACCTAGCATTATTCCTAACAACCCACCTAAAGCTAAAATCATAGCCTTTTTAGGCTTAATGGGTTTATCATGTACCACAGCAGTATCAATAATATAAACATTACCCACACTGCTTGCTTTTGCAATTTTAAACTCTTGTATATTATTAAGGAGGTCAGTGTAAATTGAGTTAGCGACTTTATAGTCGCGTTCTAGTTTTAGTAGCTCTTGCTGAGTTTCAGGTAGTTCTGATATTTTAGATAAGGTTTGTTCTTTTCGTTTGTTAAGGCGAGCCTCCTGAGAATTTAGCGCTTGTATAGTAGGGTGGTTTTTATTGTATCTTTGTTTTAGCTCATCTCGTTTTAAATATAAGTGTTGTAACTCAGTATCTATACTTGCCACAACGTCAAGTACTGCCTGTGTTTCTATAGACAGGTCTGCAGTTTTATTTGTGGTTCGATAGTACTTAATAGCGGCTTCTGCCACATCTGCTTCTTCTTGAACAGGTTTAATCTGTTCTTCGAGGAACTTTAAAGCATTGCTAGCTTCTTCGGAGCTACGTAATTTGTTTTGTTGAAGGTAGGTTTTAGATATATGGTCAAGTGTTCTTACAATAACTTGTTTATTTTGACCTTGAAGAACTAACGCTACTATTCCCGTTTTTTTCCCTTTTTCTGATGCTTTTAAATTCTTTTGAAGCTTTCCAATTGCTCTAAGATTAGACCATTTGATAACAGTGAATTTCGTTCCTTCTTGCGCTTGTAGTTCTGATACATTTATCTCTATTTTATTGTTTTTAGATTTTGTAAATTGACCCACAGTTCCAGATAAAAGTACCTCATCGTCTTGGAGCAGCTTAAATGTATTGTCACCCGTTTTTATTAAAATTAATACAGTATTTAATAACTCTTTGCTAACTTCTAGGCGATTAATTCGTATGCTTTCATTTCCCCAAGCATAGCTATTTCCTACCATAGGAGGTTTATTCATGGTGTTCTGATTAAATAAGTGCTTATAGGCATTACCTAGCAATCGAACTCTTTTGGGTTGAGCTGTAATATCCAACCTAAGCTCTTTAACTGCTTGCCCTAGAATTTTTCTTGATTTTATAATCTCTAACTCTGTTCCTACAGAGGCATCATCCCCACTAAGTCCTGCAAGATCTTCGAGCCCCGGAACCCCTGAACTTTCAGATTCTACTTGCAATAATGCATCTGCTTTATAAATGGGCTGTTGTCCAAAAGCGTAGATAAGGGCAAGTAAAAGTGACAATAAAGTTACTCCTAAAATAAGCCACTTACCATTTAGAATGGTAGATAAAAGCTCTAAGAGATCTATCTCATCATCTTCACTTTGAGCTACGTTTGTTGTTAATTGATCATTCATGATTTTTTGTCTAATTTTTTAGAGTATGTGTACTGACGTTGTTATGACCACAACTTTTTCTGCCAAGCATCTAACCCAGATTCAATTAGTGCAGAAGCAGAGGCAAAAGCTTCCTCGCTTTTTTTATAGGGGTCTGGTATTTCTTGATTATCATTCCACTTGCAAATTAAATGTACTTTACCGCGTGATTCAGGAAACTTTGCTTGGATGGCTTCCACATGCTTTTGCTCCATGGTTAAAATCAAGTCAGAAGCAGAAACCAGCACAGAATTAATTTGTTGAGCACAATGATTCGTCAAATCAATCTCTTTTTCTGCCATAAGCTCTACAGACTTAGGGTCAGCAGGCTTACCTACAAGCGCGCCTAAGCCAGAAGAAAAGACATTTAATTGGGGTTGATGATGCTGAAGGTAAACCTCAGCAATAGGGCTGCGGCAAATATTGCCAATACACACCACCATCACATTCTTAAACATAAGTGCGTGTATTACCTTGCTAAATTACTAACGGTATTAACCAGAGTCAAAGATGGGATGAGCTGTGAAAGAACACGGTTCCATCGAATTGTTGGCGTTGCCGTCACATAGACAATATCTCTAGGTCGCACATCAAATTGCTCGGCAAGCAACATTGAGTGTACAGAAGCCAAAGGCAATTGATACACCGTGGGCATTGTGTCATTAAATGTTTCTTGGCGAATAACAAAAACACCTTTAGGGTTTACCGTTTCTTCTCTAAAGCTACCTGCATCATTGATGGCTTCTGCTAGGGTCATGCCATCTTCTATTTGATATTTTACAGAGCCAGGTTTATGCACTTCACCCATTACAAAAACTTTTGCTTGTTCTGATTTTAACTCTCTTTCAAGTTGTTTTTTCAAGCGAGCAATTGCTTGCTCTTTTTGCAACTCAAAACGAAGCCTAATGGGGTTTAATGTGTTTTCTTTTTGTACGGCAAGGCCTAACTCATCTTTTTCAATGATATGTAAGCGATCCCCATTTTTTAGGAGAAAGTTCTGACGATTATCGTTATGTCTTAGCATACGATTTAAATCAATCATTATCTTTTTATTGCTTCTGGCGAGTGAGGCGTACCCCGTGAACAGATTAGGTGTCACCCCTCCACTTTGAGAGATAGCATCACGAACGGTCAACGGTACATCCGATATTTTTAGGGTAGAGGGTTTTAACACGGCGCCAGAAGTGTATATCTTTTGGCTACGAAATAAGACCACTCGGACACTAACCTGAGGGTTAGTAATAAACTTTACTAACTTTTTTTCCAAAACATCGCGAACTTGCCCTGCTGTTTTCCCATAGGCTTTAACCTTTCCCGCATATGGGAAATAAAAGCGCCCATCATTGTCGACAACATAACCATTCGCGGCAGGATCTTCACTAGGGATTGTTAATTCAGGGTGATCCCAAACCGTGATATTAAGTATGTCTTTCTTCCCAATATGGTATGTATAATTTGCCTTATTATCTTGAGCAGTCACGCTTGCAAAGGCGGCACTATTACTAACATTGGGTGCCATACTAATACTCGACTGTGTATGGCGAGAGCCTCGCGACTGATAAGATCGTTTAGAGCCTGACTTTCTCGACAGAGAGTTTAGCTTATTGAGGTGCTTCTTTTTATTTCTTATATAAGTTGCATAGTCAAAAGGTTTTTGGCTTCGTAATGTTTGGGCATTAATTCTCACTAACTTATAATCCACACCCTCCTTTTGCACTTTTGCATAGCGTGTCGCTGCTGTATTAAGGCCTGGAATACCAGGGCTCATTGAGCAGCCACTAAAAGTTAAGAATAAAATTAAAGTTGAAGTTAGTAGGAATATTTTTTTCATAGGTGAATTTTTACTTTGCATAAATGGTAATGTTTTCTATTGAAGGGATTTTAAAGCCTTATGCTTAAAAACACAAAGGTAAAAGGAACCTATAGTGAGTAAATTGTTTACACTTGCCATGCAGCGAAAGCAAGTGTGCCTTACAAACACCATGTAAAAGTGGGGGGGTGTGCTTCGACAAGTTCAGTAGAGCTGCTTTGAACTATATTTTATATATTTATGAAAAGGATTCTATATTTTCCGTATAGGGACGACCTTTTTATGTTGATCTTCCTCTTTTTTATCATCCTTAAAGCTAATCCAAGGCGTGT
>CAYOHT010000184.1:0-4449 GCA_964403815.1 uncultured Cocleimonas sp. | reverse complement strand
ATAGCGACAGTTTTTTCTGCGCTTAATTCTAATCGACTTAATCAGTCTTTCCTTAGGAAGCCCTAATGAGCGCCTAAAAGAGACTTTGCACTTCGGTTTTTTGCCGTTAAATCACTCAGCCTTGACTATCAAGCTTGCAAAAATTAACAATACAATTATTATCCCTCTCCCCTCCTAATGAAATTAGATCTTCCTTATGAATACTGAAAACTCAAGTATGCAACACCCTGCCAATGTTAAAATCTTGCAAGACCAAGTGCGCATTGTTGGGCATCTATTAGGTGAAGTGCTTAAAGAACAGGAAGGAGAAGATGTATTCAACACCGTTGAAAGTTTAAGACGAGGTTATATCGATCTTCGCCATGAAGATGATGATGAAAAACGCCAGGCTCTCATGGCAACCATTGAATCACTCGACAGCAACAAGCTTAGACAAGTTACTCGCGCATTTAACGTTTTTTATGTGCTTTCAAATATCGTTGAAGAGGACTTTTTACACCGCGAGCGCCGTAAACTTTATCGCTCAGGCGACAACAAGCTATGGAAAGGCTCATTTTTGGGGACTGTTAGCGAGTTGAAAGAGTCAGGTTTAAGTGCAGCTGATGTACAAAAAATTATCAACGAAATGCGCTACACGCCTGTATTCACAGCTCACCCAACCGAAGCTCGCCGACGTACCATGATGACGCTACAACGTCGCATCTTTTTGATTATCGACCAGCTTAACGACAGCAACCTGACGGAAGAAGAGCGCGACAACATTCAAAGACAGCTCAAAGCACAAGTTCAAATATTGTGGCGCACTACCGAGGTTCGCCACAATAAACCTTCGGTTGAAGATGAAGTGCGCTACGGTTTGTTCTATTTCCACGCCAGTTTGTTTGAAGCGATACCGATGATTTATCGCTATTTTGAACGCGCTACCCGCAAAGTGTATGGACGTGGTGAAATTACCATCCCCAATATTCTAAAGTTCGGTTCATGGATTGGTGGTGACCGCGATGGAAACCCTTTTGTAACGCCTTCTGTTACGCGCAGTGCAATACGCCTGCACATGCAAGAAGCGCTAGAAGAATATCACAACCGTGTGATTGACCTACGTAGTTTTCTGTCTCACGATCTTGACTTTATTAAACCTTCTGATGCGTTCCAAGCATCGTTAGACCATGATGAAAAAGAGCTAAAAAAGCTCGCTTTCAAAAAACAGCCTGAGTTATTCTCACGAGAGCCTTATCGCCGTAAGCTACAGTTCATTGCTTACCGTTTGAATGCAACCTTAAAAGCCGTACAAAGCCGCATTAAAGGAAAATCTGTCGCATTACCTGCCTGTGCATACAACTGTGTCACTGATTTTTTAGATGAGCTTAATCTAATCCGTGAATCATTAATCAGCCACAATGATGAGGATGTTTCAAAACGTGAACTTAAAGATTTAATTCGCCTGGTAGAAACGTGTGGTTTTTCACTTTATGAACTGGATATGCGCCAAGAGTCAACGGTACACACCAATGCGGTTGCCGAGGTTTTACAACAGTTTGCGCCTAAGCTTGATTACAACGGTTTATCAGAAGAAAAACGTATTAAAGTACTGGCTGAGCTGATCAACCGTCAACACCTGCCCAAAGCAAACCCAGAGTCACTCTCTAAAAGCGCCATTGAAACACTCGAGCTATTTGACACGATGGTGGAAATGCGCGCAGAAACAGGCGACCATCTCTTTGGTACTTACGTTATTTCAATGACACACGCTGCCAGCCATATTATGGAAGTCATGTTCTTAGCAAGGCTTGCAGGATTAGTTGGCACGGATAAGGAAGGCAATAAGTTTTGTAATATCCAAATATCTCCGTTATTTGAAACCATTGAAGATTTACAACACATTGCTGGTGTATTAACAGATTTATTCGAAAATAAAGAATATATGGCATTGCTACAAGCTTCTGGCAACTTGCAAGAAGTGATGCTGGGTTATTCCGACTCTTGTAAAGACGGAGGTATACTTGCCTCACAATGGAATTTGTATAACGCACAGCGCCAGGTCATTGAACTGACTGATAAATACAAAGTAAAGTGTCGTATGTTCCACGGTCGTGGTGGAACAGTCGGTCGCGGAGGTGGCCCAACGCATGAGGCAATCATCTCTCAGCCGCCTGATACGGTACATGGACAGATTAAGTTCACCGAACAAGGCGAAGTACTTTCTAATAAATATGGCAATATTGAAACAGCTGTTTATGAGTTAGGTGTTGGCATCACAGGCCTACTTAAAGCCAGCCAATCCATTGTCAAAAAGCACGGCCAATATAATGATAGTTATCATAAAACCATGTTATCTATCGCAACAGCAGGTGAAGTTAGCTACCGCGATTTAACCGACCACACGACAGGCTTCCAAGACTATTTTTACGAAAACACGCCCGTTACTGAAATCGGACAGCTCAATATCGGCTCTCGTCCATCTCACCGTAAAGTTGACCGCTCAAAAGCATCCATTCGCGCTATCCCATGGGTGTTCGGCTGGGCTCAAGCGAGGCACACACTGCCTGCTTGGTATGGAATTGGTTCAGCGTTAGAGAAAATCCGCACTGAAGGTGGTGAAGAATTACTGCGAGACATGTATCAAAACTGGCCGTTCTTTCGTGCATTATTAAGTAATGTTCAAATGGCGTTATTTAAAGCGCAGATGGATACGGCTAAAGAATACGCAGGCTTATGGTCAGAAAAAGAGCTCTCAATGAGTATCTACAGTAAAATTGCCGATGAATATTATCGTACAGTGAAAGAGGTATTAGGTATCGCGCAGATAGATAGGCTCATGGCAGAAACACCCTTGCTGCAATATTCATTGAGCCGTCGCGAGCCTTACCTTGATCCACTCAACCATATTCAAATCACCGTATTGGGAAGACACCGCCAGCATATGATTACTTCACAAGAAGAGTCTCCGTGGCTGGACGAATTATTACTCACCATTAACGCGATAGCTGCAGGCATGCGTAATACAGGCTAATAATTCAATATAGCTAAGCACACCCCCCCACTTTTACATGATGTTTCATACTTCCAATAAAACATCATGTAAAAGTGGGGGGGTGTGATTTGTAATATTCAAAATCTGTCGTAAATAACCTTGTGAACTCACAAGCTTCAGATAAGAAGTAACTCCAAATCTCCATCCAAGTATCTATAACAACTTGGGGAATATCACCTGAGGCACTAAACACTAAATAGTGTCCTGCTTGAATATCAATAGTATCAAGTTTCTTCTTACTGAGTTTTCGGACTAACTTGCAAAACCTTTGGCATAGCCTTTTGGTCTAATTGCTACAACACATTCAACCTTCGTACACATTACGCCATCTTCTCTAAATAAACCATATTCGAAGGTAGGTGTGCTACGCCCTCTTTCTGCAAGTTCTTTAAAAATCCGTTCTTCCATTTCTAATGGAAAGTCAAAGCGTAATTCCAAATCACTATTTCCAGGTTTTTGAAAGTCCACAGTCAGTCGTCTTGTCCAAACATGATAGTCAGGAAATACGCTAGCGCAAGCAAGTGGAGCAATAGGATCAGCAAGAGAGGCCTGAAAACCACCAAACATACTACCGCCCATGTTCCTAGATATCCAAGTCAATGGCAATGTGATTCGCACTTCTCGCCAATCATTATCCAAAGAAGTAACTTTTAAACGCATCATCCACCACGCAGGCCACCAGCCTAATAGTTTTTCTTCCGAGAGAAGCCATTTGAACTTCTTTGCTAAACTGATGCTACTAAATTTTTGTTTCTCTGACACGACTTACCCAATTTTTTAAACAGTAAGGTGATCTTAGCCTAAGATTTACAAAAGAGTTATTATTTATTACCCCACCGCTTGACAACAAAGCCTATATCGCGTCTAATCGCGCGACTTAGCTAAAGGCTATTTTTCATAGCTGAGAATATAGTTAAGAAAACACCCAAATAATCACTCGTATTCGAAGGAAGAATAAAATGTACGCAGTAATCAAAACAGGTGGCAAACAATATCGTGTTTCGCCTGGTGACAAATTAAAAATTGAGACTATTGATGCAGAAGTTGGCGCATCATACGATTTCGATACCGTATTAATGATTTCTGATGGTGACAAGCTCACTGTTGGTACTCCCACAATTGCTAGCGCAAAAGTAACAGCTGAAGTTGTTGCACATGGTCGGGCTAAGAAAGTTGAAATCATTAAGTTTAGACGACGCAAGCATCATCAAAAGCGCACAGGCCATCGTCAGAACTTCACACAAGTTGAAATTCAAAACATTAATGGCAAAGGTGCAGTAGCCAAGAAAAAAACGGCTTCTGCTAAGAAAGCAAAAATCGCTGATGCAGATAGCGGTGCAAAAACCGCTAAGAAAGCTCCAGCCAAGAAAGCAGCTCCAGTAAAAAAGGCTGCGACTCCTAAAAAAGCAGCACCAAAG
>CAYOHT010000183.1:0-4453 GCA_964403815.1 uncultured Cocleimonas sp. | reverse complement strand
CTTGCGAAAAACCCAAACCATGCAACAAGGTCGCCGCACGGCTTTCAGTGGTATAACCATCAATCGCATCAAGCTGAGCATGAAGCTCGCCCAAATGCTCGCCTTCGGCAGTTTCTAACTGCTTATGAAGCGTGACAAACTCATGATCACCTTCTAAAACATAAGCCAATGCAGTCATATTTGAAGAGGGCGTCTCCTGCGCCACATGCGCAAGCACCCAATTTGGCGGAATACTAAGCTCACCCTCATCCTGCCCTAACTCACCGCGCAACATAGCAAACAGGCTGGACTTGCCCGTGCCGTTTGCACCTGTTAAACCCACTTTATACCCAGGATGAATACTGATAGACACATCAGATAAGAGTTTTTGAGAACCACGGCGAAGCGTGACATCGGATAGGACGATCATTGTAAAGACACTGGCATAAAAAAGGAGATATAAAAGCACACCCCCCCACTTTTACATGCTTCTTTATATTTTTCAAAAGTATAGATCATCAATGCAAACAACATTTTTTAAACTTCTTACCACTGCCACAAGGACAAGGGTCATTACGACCGATACGCGGGGCATCTTTTCGATATGTTTGAGCAGTTTCAGGCGTATCGTGCTCTCTTCTTTTTAGCCAGTATGCATGAATTTCATCAACATTCGGTGCTATCGCGTTTTGAATATTTTCAATTTCAGTATCGCTCATTTTATCTAAATTAACCCAACCGTTTGTAGTCGTAAAAACACGAATAGGTGTTAATAATATCCGCATTTTTGAACTATCAACTTCCCAAGCATCCTCTGCCATTTCCACACCACGCATATAGCCTTCACACCATTCATCAACGATTAAGTATGTTTTCTTTTTTTCTTCAAAATTATTTTCCATAAATAAAGGTTGAAACGCCACACTGCTCATTAGGTTTGTGACGATACCATTCATATGCCTTGTCATTAATGAGAGTATCTCCATAAATTCATCTTCACTTTCCCATTCTGGCTCAAAGTCACCCCATACCTTTGGCAACCAACCTGATGGTTGAATAAGAACAGGCCCACTAACAATTGCCGCAAAAAAACCATCAAGCTCACTAATACATAGAATGCCTTCATCTAAACTCTCATCGTATTCAAGCTCATCATCGTCATCACGGTTACGAATTAATAAAAAATCATCAAGTGTGTCTATTTCATCTTCTGTCAATTGGTTTGAGTTCATATCCATAATTATATACTCAAAATCGCCTGACGATAAAACTGCAACTCCTCAATAGACTCCAAAACATCATCCAGCGCCAAATGCGCACCTTTTTTTACATGCTGATCTAGCACTTCAGGTTTCCAGCGTGCTGCTAATTCTTTTAGCGTGCTGACATCTACATTACGGTAATGAAAAAAATCTTCAAGCTCTACCATTTCGCGCGCCATGAAACGGCGATCTTGGCAGATACTATTACCACACATCGGTGATGCGCCTTTTGGTACATACTTTTCTAAAAAAGTAATTGTTTCAGCCTCTGCTTGCGCCATGGTGTATGAACTTTCTTTGATGCGTTTGATTAACCCTGAATCGCCATGATGCGTTTGATTCCACTCGTCCATTGCATCTAACACGTTATCGGGGTGGTGGATGGCAATCACGGGACCTTCTGCTAATTTGTTTAAATCTTTATCAGTTACGACGGTCGCTATTTCGATGATTGTATCGGTGAAAGGATCTAGCCCTGTCATTTCCAGATCAATCCAAATGAGATTATTTTTGTTTTGGCTCATGGGGTATAATTCCATTTTTCAAAAAAACTATTTTAACAGGAAGACTTCTCTAAGATGCATATTTTCACTTGGTTATTTATTTTTGCCGTTGTTATCACAACAGGCGTTCAACTTTGGCTTTCTTTACGACAAGCAAAACACGTGGCTGATCATCGTTCGGCTGTTCCTGCTGAATTTGCAGACAAAGTTACGCTTGAAGAACACCAAAAAGCGGCCGATTACACAAAAGTAAAAGGCAATTTTGGGCGTTTACAGTTACTGCTAGGCACGGTTGTTTTATTCCTCTGGACTTTAGGTGGTGGCTTAAACTGGCTAGACCAGCTTTGGCGCACGGCTGAATGGGGTCCTTTAGCGACTGGCGTAGCCGTTTTAATCAGCTTTTCAGTTATTTCTGGATTGATTGATGTTCCTAGCTCTTTGTACAGTACCTTTAATATTGAAGAACGCTTTGGTTTTAATAAATCCACCCTTAAAACATTTTTTGTAGATATGATAAAAGGCACGGCGCTTTCAATGGTGATCGGCATTCCTTTGATTTTACTCGTTTTATGGTTAATGGAATCGGCGGGTGATCTTTGGTGGTTATACGCTTGGATTGCTTTAACGGTATTTTCAATCATCATGATGTGGGCGTATCCTAAATTTATCGCGCCTCTTTTCAATAAGTTCAAACCTTTAGAAGAAGGCGAGGTTTTAGATCGCCTAACCAGCCTACTTAAACGTACTGGCTTTAACTCCGACGGCGTATTCGTCATGGATGGCTCAAAGCGTTCTAGCCACGGCAACGCTTATTTCACAGGTTTTGGTAAAACTAAGCGCATTGTATTCTTCGATACATTACTTAAACATCTTAGCCCAACACAGGTTGAAGCTGTTTTAGCGCATGAATTGGGGCATTTTAAGCGTAAACACGTACTAAAAGGCATGATTGCTTCTATGACGATGACGTTGGTTGGCTTTGCTATTTTAGCGTGGTTAATGAAACAAGAGTGGTTTTATACCGCAATAGGCGTTCAAGAATCATCAACTTACATGGCTTTAATCTTATTTATGCTGGTTTCGCCCGCTTTCACTTTCTTCATCGGCCCCATTATGGCGCGCTGGTCACGCAAACATGAGTTTGAAGCGGATGAGTTTGCAGCAAAAGAATCAAATGCTAATGAACTTATCAGTGCATTGGTCAGTCTATATAAAAAGAACGCAGGAACATTAACGCCAGATCCACTTTATTCGGCGTTTTATGATTCACATCCACCCGCTTCAATACGCATTGCGCACTTGAAGTCAGTTGGATAGTAAAAGCAAGTGAGAGATAGGAGAAGATCACAATGCAAACTTTAAATATTACAGCAGTTGATAAACTAACAAAAACCCTGATCAAGAGTTTCGCGGGCTTGCTAATTGTAGCAGCCACCTCAACAACCGCTATGGCTGAGGGCGATGAGAAAAATGGCAAGAAACTGTTCACAGGGTCTAAGTGTAATCAATGTCACGGCACTGAAGTTTTTACACGCAAAGACCGTAAAGTAGCAGACCTAGCCAAGCTTGAAGCGCAGGTGAGACGTTGTGATTCAAACTTGAATACCAACTGGTTTGATGATGAAATATTAGACGTAACCGCGCATCTAAATAAACAATATTACAAGTTCAAATAATATGGTTAGCTACTCTTGAGCCACAAAATCAGCACTGGGCGGGTCATTATCCGCTTCGGTGCTGAACTTTTAGTAGAAAACACAGATAACTCTCTTCCTCCCGTTCGTTGCACCGCCAAACGCAAGTTTGACACAATCGTTTGTGGCGACACCATTACATGGCATCACAATCTGCATGGCAATGCCTCGGTTGATGATTTACTCCCGCGTAAAAATGCACTAACACGCCCCGGCTATCGTGGTCGTCCGCGCACCATTGCGGCAAATATTGATCAGCTCGTTATCGTAAACTCATGGCTGCCAGAAACCTCATGGGATTTAGTGGATCGCTATCTCATCACCGCTGAGCAATTAGATGCCAAAGCTATTATTGTGATGAATAAAAGCGACTTGGCAGAAAAACACGCCACCGATGAAGATTGGCAAGCGATGGAAACCTACCGAAATATCGGCTACGACGTATTCGAGATGAACGCACTCACAGGCGAAGGGGTAAAACAGCTACAAGACTTAATGGATGACAAAACCAGTATTTTCAGCGGCCGCTCAGGCGTGGGAAAATCCTCCATCGCCAATATAATCCTCCCAGATTTAGACATTGCCGTCGGCGTAATCTCAAACGCAGGCGAAGGCAAACACACTACAACCACCGCAACCTTGCATAAACTGCCCAGCGGCGGATATTTGATTGACTCCCCAGGTGTGCGGGACTATGCACTAGGCGACATTAGCCTAGAAGACCTCAGTGGTGGCTATATAGAATTCGCCCCCTACAAAAACAGTTGTCGCTTTAATAACTGCACGCACGACCACGAGCCAAAATGCGCAGTACGAGCAGCAGTGGAAAACAATGAAATCTCAACTGAGCGCTACCAGCGTTATATTCATGCTTTAAGAGCCTTGGAAAACCCTAAGTAATAGGAAGGTACATCTCTGTCATGAAGGTTAAACACTGGGAACCCTTCGACTCCGCTCAGGGAACGCCCTCAAACGACTGCACGCTTGCTGAGCGGAGTCGAAGCATTGGTCGAGC
>CAYOHT010000182.1:0-4482 GCA_964403815.1 uncultured Cocleimonas sp. | reverse complement strand
AGCGACAGTTTTTTCTGCGCTTAATTCTAATCGACTTAATCAGTCTTTCCTTAAATATAGAACAAAAAATGAAGAAGTCACTAAGTCAAAAGAACAAAGTCCACCTAAGCACCGCTAACTGGTAAAACTTGGGTAAGAATTGCGCTAATTAGATAGTGAATCTAATTACTAAATCACGCTATAATCCCGCAGCTATGTCAATACGTGTCATCGGAATAAATCATAAAACTGCCCCTGTCTCTATACGAGAAAAAGTGGCATTTACACCCGATGGTTTAATTGACAAATTACAACAATTAAATGCAAGTAACTCCAACAACAAAAATGAAATAGTTATCTTATCTACCTGTAATAGAACGGAAATATATTCTTCTTCAAGTTATAGTTTTGACGAAATAAGTTGCTGGCTCAACCATCAAGACTCCATTTCCCAAGATGAAATTAATCAGTACCTTTATGATTATTCAGGTGAAGAAGCTATCCAACATGTAATACGTGTCGCGAGTGGTTTGGATTCTTTGGTACTCGGTGAACCACAAATCCTTGGGCAACTAAAAAGTGCTTTAAAAATAGCCTCCGAACAAAAAACTGCAGGCACAACGCTAAAACGTTTAATGGAACACACGTTTTCGACAGCAAAGAAGGTACGTACACAAACTAGTATTGGCTCAAACCCTGTTTCTGTCGCCTATGCTGCAGTAAACCTAGCCAAACAAATCTTTAGTAATCTTGAAAATAAATCTGCCCTGCTAATTGGCGCAGGTGAAACCATCGAGTTGGTAGGAAAACATCTTAAAAATACAGGCATTGGTAAGATTGTTATTGCCAATCGCAGTATTGAGAATGCAACGAGAGTAGCCAACAGTTTAGATGGACTTGGCGTATCGTTACAGCAAATTGGTGATTATTTACCTGAGTCAGATATTGTCATTTCATCCACTGCCGCTCCACTGCCTATTATTGGAAAAGGAACAGTTGAATGGGCGCTTAAACAACGTAAGCATAAACCCATTTTTATGGTTGATATTGCTATGCCCAGAGACATTGAGCCTGAGGTTGGTGATCTTGAGGATATTTATTTATACACTGTGGATGATCTTCAATCCGTTATAGAAGAAAATATGAGCTCGCGCCAAGAAGCGGCCAAACAAGCAGAAGAGATGATTGTGCTTGAAGTTGAAGGTTTTATGGGCTGGATTCGCGCCCAAGATAAAATGCAGCTAATTAAAAACTATCGCACCAAAGTCACAAATATTCAGCAAGAAACCTTAGAAAAAGCCACAAAGCTATTAAACAATGGCGAATCTGCGGAAGAAGCTTTAAAGTTCTTAGCGCACACTCTAAGCAATAAACTTGCTCATGATGCCACCGTTGCCATGAATAAAGCCGCGCATTCTGGCGACAATAAATTACTCGAAGCTTCTGATAAATTATTAAACTTATCCGAAACGTCAACCAAAGATAACAAGGACGACAAGCAGTGAAAGCATCCATTTTAAACAAACTAGACGCACTCGGTGACCGACAAGAAGAGATCGCAGGGCTATTGGCTGACCCCGAAGTTATGAGTGATCAAAACCAATTTCGCCAACTATCACAAGAATATAGTCAGCTAGATCCTGTCGTTATCGAATACAAAAACTATCGCCAAGCGATGGACGATAAAGCAACCGCTGAAGAAATGCTCAGCGACCCTGAGCTAAAAGAAATGGCGCAGGAAGAATTATCCGATGCAAAAAAGACCTTAGAAAAATTAGAGCTAATATTACAAAAGCTGCTACTGCCTACCGACCCTCACGACAAGAGTAATATTTTCTTAGAGATTCGTGCTGGCACAGGCGGAGATGAAGCTGCAATATTTGTAGGTGATTTATTTCGTATGTACTCTCGCTATGCCGAACAAAAGCGCTGGCAGATAGAAATACTCAACCAAAGCGTTGGTGAACACGGTGGTTATCGCGAAATGATCATGCGCGTAGTCGGCGACGGCGCATACTCACGCTTAAAATTTGAATCAGGCGCACACCGAGTGCAACGCGTGCCCGAGACAGAATCTCAAGGGCGCGTACACACATCCGCCGCAACCGTGGTGGTTATGCCAGAACCTGATGAAGTTGAAGCTCAAAAAATCAACCCAAGTGACCTACGTATCGATACTTTTCGCGCATCAGGTTCAGGTGGTCAGCACGTCAACAAAACCGATTCTGCTGTGCGTATCACGCATTTACCTTCTGGCATTGTAGTGGAATGTCAGGATCAACGCTCACAACATAAAAACAAAGCACAAGCGCTTTCGGTACTGTCTGCCAGAATTTTAGAAGGTGAACGCGCCGTGCAAGACAAGGAACAAGCCGAGACACGAAAATCACTGGTAGGATCAGGCGATAGATCAGATCGAATCCGTACATACAACTATCCGCAAGGACGCGTGACTGATCACCGCATCAATCTTACACTGTATAAATTAGATGATTTTATTATGGGTTCAATCGACCAGATTATCGACCCGCTGATCAATGAATATCAAGCTGAGCAACTTTCTGCCTTGGCTGAGGAAAATGCATAATTAGCATATTAACAAGCCAAACCATAAAGGCAGTATTACAAGGTGCTCAAAACCAGTTAGAAAACATATCCGACTCCCCTGCTTTGGATGCCGAATTATTACTAGCGCATTGTCTTGATAAAAATCGTAGCTACCTTTTTACTTGGCCCGAAAACACCTTAGATGAAGCACAAACCACCTGTTTTAACTCACTGATAGAAAAACGTCTAACCGATTATCCCGTGGCCTATTTGCTTGGTACAAAAGCCTTTTGGACACTGGATTTAATCGTCACACCTGACGTGTTAATCCCACGCCCAGAAACCGAACTATTAGTTGAAGTGGCACTAGATAAAATCAGCGATATTAAAAAACCCAAAATATTAGACCTTGGCACTGGCACAGGCGCAATCGCATTAGCACTCGCCAGTGAACGCCCAGATGCTCAAATAGCCGCCTGTGATTATTCCCGCGAAGCCTTAAAAGTCGCCAAGTTAAATGCCAAGAATAATAAACTAAGCGAACAAGTCACTCTTATAGAATCGAACTGGTTTTCAAATATTGAAGGCACGTTTGACTTAATCGTTTCTAACCCACCGTATATTGCAGAGAATGACCCACACCTATCACAAACCATACGCCACGAACCACAGCAAGCGTTAATCGCCCGAAATTCTGGTATGAGTGATATTGAAATTTTGGTTAAAGACTCCCGTAAGCACCTAAAAAATGAAAGCTGGGTTATTATTGAACATGGCTATGACCAAGGAGCTAGAACCTTGGAGTGCTTTAATAAGCGGGGGTTTGTGAATGCAGAAACGCGTTTGGATATTAGTCAGAATCCACGTTTGAGCTTGGCGCAAATGATTGTTTAAAACACATCCCCCCACTTTTACATGATGTTCAAATCTAACGAATAAAACCTACCCAACTTTCTCCCTATAGGGAGAAATAGAAAGAAAGAGCAAAAACAAAACATCATGTAAAAGTGGGGGGGTGTGCTTTTTAACCATTCGTATATAAACCCGCGTCCTTCGCTCCGCTCAGGGAGCTACACTGACAATACACGTTAATAATACAATTAGGGTGATAGTGCATAGAAGATGCAAAAGAAACAAAAAAAGTGGCGTCCCTACGGAGACTCGAACTCCGGTTACCGCCGTGAAAGGGCGGTGTCCTAGGCCACTAGACGATAGGGACTTAACTTTGCAAAAGCAAGACAAGCTGTCTCACATAAAAAAAGAGCATCCTTTAAGTTAATCAACCGAAGTTAATATAAGGAATGCTCTTTAATGGTAAACCACAAACTTCTTCAGTCTGTGATTGTAAATAAGCGCGTAAAATGGCGTCCCCACGGGGACTTGAACCCCGGTTACCGCCGTGAAAGGGCGGTGTCCTAACCGCTAGACGATGGGGACACATTTACTTATCGTAAGTGTCTATTTCGCTAGACGCTAGTTTTACGCTGATTTATCAGGCTCTTAATGCACAAAAAGTACATTAATCATCATCAAAATCTTGCAATGATCGCTTCTCATTGAGAACCGTATCATCGCGAGGCGAGAACATAACAGATGTTGCAAGACCAGTAAACAAAAACATGAAGCCTAATGGTACAATAAACAAAAGTTTTGTCGCCCATTCATCGTTGCCTTGAAACATGAACCAGAAGCCGAGAATTAATCCAACAACTGACATTATCAAGCCAATAATAAATACTATTTGGCCAAGGCGCGCTATGTTTTTCATAAATAAAAACTCATAAGCTAACCTACTGTTCCATTTAAATGCAAAACTTACACATTCTGTAATATTTACATCTTTAATGGTGGAGCTAGGCGGGATCGAACCGCCGACCTCTGCAGTGCCACTGCAGCGCTCTCCCAGCTGAGCTATAGCCCCACTGCCAAAAGAAGCGCGAATTGTGAGGCAAACAC
>CAYOHT010000181.1:0-4495 GCA_964403815.1 uncultured Cocleimonas sp. | reverse complement strand
TCCATCATCTCACACACATCCGTAGCTGATACGGGCGTTATAAATAATGCATTGAATGCAAAAATGAGTATGAGTAGGCGCTTCATTAACGTAAGTATACGACAAATTTCTTTTATCGGATGCATTATTTAATTATTTCCAATAACTGAGTGACAATTTCGTTACAATCACACCCCCCCACTTTTACATGATAAAAGGTATTTTATGGATATTATCCACGCTGTCATCCTCGGTATCATCGAGGGCATTACCGAGTTTTTACCAATCTCATCCACAGGGCATATCATTGTCGGTAGTGAGTTAATGGGATTACCTCAGACTAAAGAAAATATTGCCTTTAATGTGATTATTCAGTTATCAGCGATTCTTGCAGTTATGGCTAATTACAAAGATAAATTTCATCCCAAGCATTTGGATTTGTGGGTGAAAGTGTTTATTGCCTTTTTACCATTGGCTGCAATCGGCTTTATATTTAAGGATCACATAGAGGCGTTATTTTCTGTGAAAGTTGTTGCTGTGATGTTTATTGTGGGAGGCTTTGTGTTTTTAATTGTTGAGTATTTTCAAAAGGATGCAAAACCCAAGACACTGGAGGTTGAAGACATCAGTTATAAGCAAGCTGCTTTAGTGGGCGCGGCGCAAGTGTTTGCGCTTATCCCCGGGACAAGCCGTGCAGGCTCGACTATTATTGGTGCAATGTTGGTAGGGTTAAGCCGAAAAGCCAGTGCCGAGTTTTCTTTTTTATTGGCGCTGCCTGTGATGGCGGCAACCAGCGGTTATTCATTATTAAAAAATTACAAAGATTTCAGCAATGAGAACCTAATGACGCTTGCCGTTGGTTTTGTGGTTTCATTTATTGTGGCTTACTTTACGATGAAACTTTTCCTAAAGTTTTTAGAAAAGTTCACCTTTGTGGGTTTTGGTGTCTATCGAATAATCTTCGGGGCAATACTCTTATATTTGATCTACACAGGCGTGGTTAGTCCAACTGCGCATGGATAGCACTGTATTATAACCAAGTGGTATTGCCAATACATTCTAAATAACAGAGTGCACACCTCCCCCCCCACTTTTGGAGGATAGCGCGTTAGCTTTTTAACGAGTGCTATAGTTTATGCAGAGCTAGATGATGACTACATCGGCAACTTAAATCTTTGCTGATATACCCGTCATGACTTTAGACATCAATGGCATCAATACTTTTCGTATGGGCAATGGTAACTCTGCAGCGCCTGCTTCTTCGGCTATATCAGCATGATGTTGCTCATCTATTTTCATTTGCTTTAAGATTGCCAAGCTTGGCGCGTCATTTTTTGGTAGTTTTTCAAGGTGTTCGTCAAGATGTCTAACGACTTGATCTTCGGTTTCTTTTACAAAGCCTAAGCTCCACTTATCACCCACCAAACCTGCTACAGCGCCAAGGGTAAATGAACCCATATACCAAAATGGTCCAAAGTAGCTCTGGTGTGAATCAAGCTCGTCTAAACGCGTTTCGCACCAATTCAAGTGATCATTTTCTTCCATCGCCGAGCGTTCCATCTGCTCACGAATATCTTCACGCTTTGCCGTTAATGCTTGCCCACGGTACAAACCTTGCGCCGATACTTCGCCCGCATGATTGATTCGCATGAGGCTAGCTGAATGCTTGCGCTCTGCCTCCGACAACTCATTTTCTACTGTGATATTTGTTGAAGGATTGGGTCGCTCGGTTGTCGGTGCAAGCGTATGAACCGTGCGCAAAGCTTGATCAACTTCATTGAGCAACTTATCGAATATTGTTAATTTACGCACGAGCACTCTCCTAATAATATAGATAGCAGAGCACACCCCCCTAGTTTTTAGTGAGCTTACCGTTTTATTATTTTAAAACGGCTAACTCAATCATGTCGCCGTTTTTTGGCGACGTGGTTGAAACTTGTAATTAGCAACCATGTAAAACTAGGGGGGTGTGCTCTTAAATAACCCTTGTTATCAAACTTACTTCTTCTCTCTACGCGTAAGCATATCAACTATTTTCATTAGGTTCTCTTCACTACCTGCCGTATAGGGGCTGGTACGGTATTTACCATTGATAATAATCGTTGGAACTGATTGTGCTTGTGAAGATGCACTTATTTCCTGAGCACGTTTCATTTTTATACGAAACAGCATGGATGCTTTCGCTTTTGCAATATCTTCTTCAGTAAAGCCCTGCTGAATAAAAAAGCGACTCGCTGCTGCAGGGTTACTCAAACGGCGTTTTTGATCATGAATTGCTTGAAATATTTTTGTTATTAAACCTTTCTCACCTTTTGGGTCAAGCACTTCTGCTAAGTAGTACGTTTTAGCATCTGCTGTCCAACTAGGGTTTAACATAGCAGGCACTTGTTGAAACTCAACGTAACCGGGATGATTCTTTTTATACTCAAGCATAGTTGGCTCAAGCGTTTGACAATGAGGACAACCCAACCACATCATCTCTATTACTTCTACCTTGCCCGCTGCAGCATTGGTCTGCATTACTGGGAAAATCTCGAAATAATGTACACCTTCAACAAATTCAGGCTTTGGTGCAGATGATGCTTTCTTCACAATTTCTTCTGTTTTAGCCTCAGCAACTTTTATTACCTCTGCTTTCTCCATTGTCTTTACAGGTTGTTTCACTTCTACTTTTTTCGCATCAGAAGATGCGGAGCCACATGCTGTTATAAACAATAGCGCTGTAAATACAGTTGATATTAATTTTAATTTTTTATTCATTGTTTTTTATTCCTTAAGTTTTAACCTTATTCAATATTAATTAACTTTTGATGAGGCTGGTTAGCCAATTATTCAGCACCCTTAAATGAGACTTCGTATCATATCGTAAAGTTCAATCTAATCCTAATATGATGTAGGTTAGTATCCCCACAATACAGCCCTCTGTTTTTCACCCAATATAAAAAGGGTGATAAATCACCCTTTCGATAATGAGACAAGAGTTAACGCTAACGTAAACCTGAAATATATTCAGCAACGGCTTCCATTTCTTCTTCTGTCATATTTTTAGCAACACCGCGCATCATTTCACCCACGTCGTTGGTACGCTTTCCAGCTTTAAAGGCTTTTAATTGAATAACAGTATATTGAGCGTGCTGACCTGCAATTTGAGGGAACTTTGCAGCAACAATGCCACTGCCTGTAGGCCCGTGACAGGCAGCGCAGGCAGCAACACCTGTTGCTAAATTGCCGCCTCTGTAAATAGCTTCACCCAACGCAACCTTATCTTTGTTTGCTGCGCCCAATTTAGTCTTTTGGCTCGAGTAGTAAGCCGCAAGATGAAGAACATCTTCGTCTGATGCTATAGCTTTAGCCATTGGTGTCATCGTTGCCTCTGCACGACTATCTGATCTAAAGTTGTTAAGCTGCTTTATAATATAAGCATCGCCTTGACCTGCAATTTTAGGCCAAACAGGATTTGCACTATTACCATCCGCGCCATGACAAGCTGCGCAAGTTGCACTAAGCACTTTACCTTTAGCTGCATCACCAACCACCTTTGCAGGTTTATTTGCTGTTGCTAGAGCATTTATACCTACACTTGCTACTAGTCCAAATGCAACCAGTACAAACTTCATTAATTTTTTCATCTGAAACTCCTAAATACCTTGTATACTTCGATGCCATTGCCCACATGGCAGTTTTATACCATATACGCTAGGAGTTTGTCCAAGAATAGAAACCGTAACGCGAGAAGGTACTTTTGTGAGATGGATTTTGCTGATTTAAGTCAAATAGTTGTGCCACTGACTTAAATCAGCGAAATATATACCCAAAATAACTTTTTCGCAGTAGATTCCATATTCTCGAACAAGCTCCTAACAGTAAAGAGTGAGACCAACTTATGAGTGCTTTTTATCAACAAGCGCGTTTTTTACAAAGTGCGACGACTCCTGATACCTTACCGCCCGAACTTGGCTTTGAAGTTGCCTTCTCTGGGCGCTCAAACTCAGGAAAATCCAGTACGTTAAATCGCCTTTGCCAACAAAGAAGCCTTGCTCGAACCAGTAAAACCCCTGGTCGTACCCAACTTATAAATTTCTTTAGCTTGCCTGAAGAAAAATTCTTAGTGGATTTACCTGGATACGGTTACGCTAAAGTGCCTGAAAAAGTAAAATTAAAATGGGCAAATTTTATTGAACTATATCTAACCCAGCGCCGTACCTTGCGCGGTTTAGTCATCGTAATGGATATTCGCCGCCCTATGCTAGAACATGACCTCACCATGCTAGATTGGGCAGAATCGCGTGATTTAGATGTTCATGTGGTACTCAACAAATCAGACAAACTAAAACATGGCCAGGCAAAAACAGCCTTACTTAAAACCCAGCAACAATTAAATAAATATAACAACCAAACGAGTGTTCAAATGTTTTCAGCCTTGAAAGGCGTAGGCGTTCAAGAGTTACATACTCAGCTGGATATGTGGTTAGAACCTAAGCCTTACAAAAACAACCTTCCAGAAATTAAATAATAG
>CAYOHT010000180.1:2171-4520 GCA_964403815.1 uncultured Cocleimonas sp. | reverse complement strand
CCCCACTTTTGAATGATAACTACATGATGTTTTGAATTTAGTAGGCTTTCAACTAAAAACTAAAGACTTTTCCCATCAAACAAATCAACCTCTAGCTCCAGCGGGTCGATACCCTCAACGCAACCAAGATTGACTCGAAAATGGTCTGGGAATCTAAAGGTAGTATGAAAAGGATAAATACCGCATTTTTTACAAAAGAAGTGATTGGCGACCTTATTATCAAAACTGTATACGCCTAAGCTGCCTTTCTCTTTTATATTACTTGTGAAATCAGCGGGCGCAATTACAAAGTCCGTCATCACTGCACCTTTGCGAACGCAGATAGAACAATTACAGCGCAAACCTGATTTTATTTCAGCATATTCAAACGAAAAATTCACATTGCCACAATGGCAACTGCCTTTATACATTTTTGTCTCAGTATTCATCTGTTTTCCTCGTCAAATTGTTTAATCAAAACGGAGGTATCTGAACGAGCATAGCCACGATCTTGCAATTTCTTATATTGCTCGTCGATTTGTTTCGTTACAGGTAGTTCCACTCCGAGTTTTTTGGCTTCTTCTAAACAGATGGCTAAATCTTTTCGCACCCAGTCCACCGCGAAACCGAAGTCAAAATCATTATCCATCATGGTTTCTGTGCGATTCACCATCTGCCATGAACCTGCCGCGCCGTGTTGCAAAACATCGACAATCGTTTTGGCTTCTATGCCTTCTGCTTTGGCGAGCGTAATGGCTTCGGATAAGGTTTGCAGCGTACCTACAAAACAAATCTGATTGATCATTTTGAGCACTTGTCCTTGCCCTGCTTCACCTATCAATGTCACCACTTTTGCGTAAGTATCTAATATAGAAAAAACTTTATCAAAGGCTTGCTGATCACCGCCGACCATTACCGTCAATATGCCATTTTCTGCACCCGCTTGACCCCCTGAAACTGGCGCATCAAGAAACTCCATGCCTTTTTCTTTTGCCTCTTTACTCAATTCACGCGCGATAATGGCAGAGGTGGTGGTGTGGTCGATTAAGATTGCGCCTGTTTTAGCCGTGCTAAATATTTTGTTATAAATCTCTCGCACATCGTTATCATTGCCGACATTGGTCAGTATGACATCCGCATTTTTTGCGGCATCTTCGGGCGTTATTGCAACTTTGCCTTTGTATTCGCTCGCCCACTTTTCTGCTTTTGAAGTGGTGCGATTAAAGACGGTAACATCGTAACCAGCATTGGCTAGATGCCCTGCCATTGGATAACCCATTGCACCCAAGCCTAAAAAGGAAATTTTCATAATGCCAACGACCTAAATCATAAAGAATGAAAATATAGCATAGGCAAGAATGCCAGAAAAAACACAGAGACCTACATTTTTCCACAGTACAAAAGTGGCTATAACCGTCGTAAAGCCTATTAGTGTACCAATGACCTCGTTTGTCATTCCGCTAGATAACAAAGCAGGATCAAGCGAGAAAGCGAACAAAGCAGCAATCAGCGCAGGCCCCATCAACTGAAAAAACTGAGAAACGAATGTTTGCGAATCTTCACTCAGCCATTTATCAAGTTTGAAAATAAACGGCAATGCACGGGTTAAATACGTACCAACACCAAGTAATATAATTAGGAAAATAATCGATTCATTCATGCTTTTCCCCCAAAGCAATACCAAGTAGCGGTGAGATCAATGCCGCGCCAAATATGCCTAACGTGGATTGTCCAAGTGCATTTGCGCCAAAGGCAATAATCATCGCACTAACGATAGTTACGATTGTTCGATTGCGAAAAAAAGAACGGAGTGTTCTACCGCCTTTACTGGAAACCAACATTGGAAGTAATAAACTTAAAAATAATGCAGGCAAAGCGAAGACTAAAGCGGGCTTCAAAAAACCAAACTTTGCGAGCAGTAAATCACCACTGCTCGCTCCAACCCATGTGCCAATTACCCAACTACCATAAGCGCCTAGCTCCAAACCGATCAACCAACCCCAACGACTTTCTTTTGGAATATCTTTCAATAGACTAAAGGCGCTAGCGAAAACCTCATC
Source organism: uncultured Cocleimonas sp. (assembly GCA_964403815.1). Lineage (GTDB taxonomy): Bacteria > Pseudomonadota > Gammaproteobacteria > Thiotrichales > Thiotrichaceae > Cocleimonas. The sequence continues at coordinate 2,481 of CAYOHT010000180.1, read as the reverse complement.
CGTCAAGCCAAAAGCTGCGCTAAGTTTTCGTTTAAGGCTCATACCTTTAAGTGAAGGTGAAATGGAGGTGCTATATAACAAATGGCGCAGATTTAAACCAACCACAATCAACATAGCAGTCAATGCAGAAGTGCCCTCTGCCAACAAACCCACAAAAGCAAACTGGCTCGCGCCTGCAAAGATAATCAGTGAAATCAGCGTGGCATCTAGCTGGCTTAAACCGATACTGGTGGCGCTGATACCAAAAGCTACAGCGACAGGGAAATAACCTATGATTAGTGGCAAGCTGGTGCGCAAGCCCGCTAAAAAA
>CAYOHT010000180.1:0-2071 GCA_964403815.1 uncultured Cocleimonas sp. | reverse complement strand
TTGCATTTTTTATTTTTTCTTGCCACTTTGGCGCTGCTGCAATGACAGCAGTTGTCGTACATAGTTCTTCTGTCTCTATTTCATCAAAAGAACAATCACCTGAAAAAAAGGTTATATCCATGCGCCCAGATAAAACTTTTTTGAGTAATTCCGAGGAATTATCATAGCTTAATTGCATTTTTAACTGCGGGTATTGTGACATTAGGCTGTTATGCCATTTTGCGAGACGTAGATATTCTGCATCGGCATTTAGCCCTAATTTTGCTTGTCCTGTTAATACACCTTGCAAGGTTCTTGCTTTTAATTTGAGGTCATTACTGGCGTTCAAAACAAGCTTTGCTTTATTGCGCAACACTTCGCCATGCGTGGTTAAACACATGCCTTTTGAGGTGCGCTTAAAAAGTTTTATCTCAAGTTCTTCCTCTAAAGCTTTAATATGCGCGCTTACTGCTGGTTGGCTGGTAAACAAGCGCTCAGATGCTTTGGTTAAGTTGCCCGTTTCTGCAACGGTAATAAAGGTACGTAGTTGGTAAAGTTCCATAAAGCAATGATGTCATCATTTCTAATAATGAACAATCGGCATTTCTGATAACACCCTTTTGATAATACGATTGGATAGTTTTTGCAAGTAGGCGCTTAATAGATTCATGGATACCTGTAGGGGGTACTTCATACCAAGGAGACCTCGAATTGAGGTCTCCAATTATAAATTAATCAGGAGGCATGTTATGTCAACTTACATCGAAAACAATCATCACAATAATTATTCACAGTACTTGCCTACATGTGAAGTGCCTCAAGGGTTTTCTGCCGGGAAAATAATTAAAAAAGCAAAGTTTTGGGCAGGCCTCTCACACCAAAGAAAACAGCTAGCGTGTCTTGATGCGCGAATGCTAGCAGATATTGGAATTACTGCTGAGCAAGCTAAGATAGAAGTAGCGAAACCTTTTTGGAAATAATTCTAACCTAGCAGAACCCCCTGCTACCTTGTTAGCTGGGGGCTTTAAAGAAAGACTGATTAAGTCCTATAAAATTCTGGCAACGACAAGTTTCAAGTTCGTGGTATTGGTTTTAAGTAGAGCATTCTATGATTCAAATCAATAATGTAGAAGTTGAGAGCTTGGCTAAGCCCAACTAGGGCTAGCTTACAAGGCATCAGGATTTTATGGGACTTGATCAGTTTTTCCTTAGAAGCATAATTACAACCATCGCTTACAAATTCCCCATAAAATTAACTTGCAAAACCATCAATAAAACAGTCAAATAGGCTCTACCTTTAAAAGGAGAGACTCCATGACTAAGTTTTTACTCAGTTTTTTCAGCTTCGGATGGCTGAGAGGATTAGATTTTTTACCCCCATTATTACTTCGCTTATTTTTAGCACCATTACTTTACGTTTCTGGCAGCCAAAAATTAGGCATGTTCACAGGTGACTATTCCAAGTGGAACCCACTTACTTGGTTCAATACAGATAACCCTGTACACCAAGCGACGTCCGCTGGCTTAGCTAAAATACCTTTCATTGGCGATTCTATCGCAAGCTTGTTAACAACCTCTATCGGCTGGTTAGAAATCGTTGGTGCATTCTTATTATTGATCGGTTTTGCTGTTCGTTGGATTTCGTTACCTTTACTTGCTTTAATTGGCTTAACCGCATTTATGGCGCTAAATGGTCAAGACATTATAAGTACCTTTAAAGAAATGCTCATGACGCATGGGTACACCGACATGAGTAGCTCGGCGTTTAGTAAAGCATTTATCTACTTCTTAATGCTGTTGACCTTGTTCTTTATGGGTGCAGGTCGCTTCTTTAGTGTTGATTGGTTTTTACACCGCCGATTACATAAGAAGATTGTTGCAAAGAATGTGACAACCAGTGCCAAGAATACACATCAAGACCTTGATGATGATCCATTCGATTTAGATAATACAACGGATGAAAACCAGTAAGGCTTCATATTCGTAATAAAAAAGGACGCTTTATGCGTCCTTTTTTATTTGAATTTAGTTAGTAAGAAGCACACCCCCCCACTTTTGAATGATAGCTCGTTAGTTTTTTTAACGACTGCTA
>CAYOHT010000179.1:0-4531 GCA_964403815.1 uncultured Cocleimonas sp. | reverse complement strand
TTAAAAAGCAACACCCTCCCCGCTTTTACAGGGTCATTTGGTTTATGTCACTAGAAGCATCCATCACATTCTTTATCGCAATTTTTATATTCGCCATCACACCAGGCCCTGGGACATTTGCCTTGCTTGCGCGAGCCTTAATGTCTGGCGCTTGGTCTTGTTTGCCGATGTCTGTTGGTATGACGATTAGCGATATTGTTTATTTAGTATTAGCAACTTATGGTTTGGCAACCATTGCCGAAAACCATGCGGGTATTTTTACCGCGATACGTTTTATTGGTGCGGCTTACCTGCTCTACCTTGGCTATAAAATGTGGACGGCAGATGTGAGTAATAGTTTTGAAGTGGATAAAAGTAGTAAAAATATAAAAAAGAGACTATGCACAAAAGACTGGCTAAGTGGTTTCATGCAGGGCTTTTTAATATCAGCCTCTAACCCTAAAGTGATTCTTTTTTATATCGCTTTTCTCCCAACCTTTATTGACTTAACGGTGCTGAATACAGCAGACATTATCCAACTAAGTGCTTTAACCTTTTTCGCTTTGCTTGCGGGTTTAATGTTGGTTTCTGTCGGCGCATCATATATTCGCCAATACCTAAAATCAGAGAGCGCGTTAAAAAGCCTTAATCGAACGGCTGGCAGTATTATGATTGGGGCGGGCTTGTTTCTAGTCAGTCGCGGTAGCAACACTTAGGGTACATAACAGACATGCAAAACCTCTCACTCTTTATTCTCGCCACCCTACTCCTAGCAATGACACCTGGGCAAGATTTTATTTATGTGATGATTCGTAGTATTTCACAAGGTACGCGCGCAGGTATTATCGCGATCTCAGGTTTAATGATCGGTGTAACGCTGCATACTTTGGCGGCGGCAACAGGCGTTGCGGCTATTTTGCTAACGTCTTCCTATGCTTTTATGGCGGTTAAGCTAGTGGGTGCGGCATACTTAATTTATATTGGCATTCAAGCCTTTCGCCAAAAAGGGAACTTGGATATTAATAAACCCAGAGATAAAGCCTCGGATTTAAAACTCTTCAAAGAAGGTATTATCTCAAGCGTATTAAACCCAAAACTAGCTATATTCTTTATGGCATTTTTACCGCAGTTTGTAGAAAATGGCGCAGATACCTTTACTGAAATGATAAAATTGGGTTTACTTTTTGCGGCATTATCACTACCTATATTGATAGTCGTTGCGATGCTGTCATCTAAGTTTGGCGACTTTATAACAGGCAATGAAAGTGTCGCGCAGTCAATAGGAAAAGTTACAGGTGTGGTTTTAGTTGGACTAGGTATTCGCTTGGCATTGGTAGAGAAATAAGAGTATAAAAATGAGTGAGTCGCTAGAACAAAGCTTTAGTAATTTTAAGCAAAGTGTAAAAACCTTACAGCTTGCAACACTAACGGCAGAGGGAAAACCCAACGCAAGTTACAGTCCCTTTGTAGTAGATAAACAGGGCAATTTTTATATATTCGTCAGTCAACTCGCTAGCCACACGCAGGATTTATTGGCATAAACGTTTACTATTTTTGTGAAATAAAGATATAAACCACACTTTAACCCACACCCCCCTAGTTTTACATGATGTAAAACTAGGGGGGTGTGGCTTGATAACATTAGTCAATGAGTTACGGGTTAGCTCCTAACTTTTTCAGGTCTTTATCAAACATAGTAGCAAGCAGTAATCCACCATCTTTATTTACACGAAATTGCCCAAACTTTGCAGCTTCGTAAACTTTTGCTGTACCTTCTTGAAAGAAGAAGGCATTGGTTGCAAACTTTACGCGCCCATTGCGTACGCGGTATTGCATTTTCATTTCATTTTTAGCTAATGTCGCACCTTCTTTGTATAAGCTTTTAAAAGAAGCTACACGCTTATCATCTAAACTCACAACTACATAACCATTGCTAGCTTTAACGTTATGTTGGTTGCGCCAATTTGCGCTTCCCATTGGCTTTTTGGGTAGTGCCGCAATAATTTTATCGGCAAGTTCAAATCTTAATCTCATGTAGTCGCCTTGCATTAATGAGCGTGGGTCAACAGGCCTGAGTTTTAAATAGGCGGTTGCGCCTGTTGTGAGGTGCTGTTCTTTTTGATAGATGGACCAATTTACACCCGCCAAAATGAATATAAGTGCAATACCAGCAATAATTTTTCTCATGGTTTTGCTCCTTCTATGCTCTTTTTTATACTTTGTTCTGGTAGTAGTTTTAACATAATAAAGCGACCTGCAAGTAAGGCTATACCCAAGATAAAGAGGATGATTGATTTATCTAACAAAGTATTTTGCAGTGAATAGTAATAATTAGAGATAAAATACAATAAGGTAATAATACCTAGCCCAAGTAGCACACGGTTACTGGCAGAAAATCCAAGTAATACAATCATAGCGCCTGTGAGTAAGCCTTGTGCTTGAAAGGATAAAAAGGTGATTATAAGCACTCCGACCAAGGCGAGTATGCTGGCTATTTGTGAGGGCTTGGGGTGAATTTTTTGTAGTAACTTCCAGACGACGTAAAGGGTAATTGCGCTGAGTAATACTTGTTCCATCCAAGGTTGAAACCATATATTTGCATTCAGCGTTTTAAATTCTTGGATATTCCATGAGTTTCTATGAAAAAAGTGATTTGTTGCTTTGATTATAAGTGTGGCGAGTACCAGGCCATAACCAAATGCGCGTAGTTTTTCTATCTGCTTAGGAAAGCGAAATTCATTTAGCCAGACAGCCGCCGTTAACAACATAACGAGGATGCCATACAACGCAATTAGATTGGTATTTTCTGTAAAATAAAAGATAGCACCACCGAAAGAAAGTACGGCAAAAAATGTTGAGAGTATGCGGTGCACAAAGTTAGGCATAAATAAGGCTAAGGCGAGCTGCATAAAGCCTACCATCAACCAAAAGCCATAAGTATCGAGCCCATCAAGGAATATCTTTAGCACATTTATTATGGCAAGAAACAGCAAGCCCTGACCTGCAAGGCTAGATGCCAACCCCAAATGTTCTAAAAATTCATTTGCTTTTTTACTTTTTAATAGGAAGTAGGCAGCGGTAATAAGCCCACCACCTGCAATTATTAAAACAGGTGTATTTTCATATATACGTGAGAATACGCTAAAAAAGAAACCGAGAATAAAGATGGCGGCTAGCCAGCCAGAGAAGGCAAGCATGACTTTAATATACCAAGGTGAATCTATCTCTGTTTCTTGAAGATCCGCATCAGGGTTATTTAATAGCTTGGCTTGAGCAAGTGAATTTAATAATTGCGTGTTCATGCTTGCTGCTCCTTATAAATATTTTTCAGCCAAACGGCGGCGGAGCCTCCGAGTGCAATAACGAATATGGCAAGAAAGAGAAAAGCGCCTATTTCAAGATCTAACGTTTTAAACAGAGTGTGCCCTGCAAAACTTAAAATCACCCCAATTCCAGATAAACAAGCCATGGCAAGCATAAATAGATCGGGTTTAAATTTTCGGTAGACTACATAAATAGCCACCATTGCTATTGCCCAAACAGGGTAAGCGAGGGAGAAAGATTGGTGGCGATCAAAGATTGCTTCGATAACCAATAAGGTTAGGGGTAAACCTGCGGCAAAGGCAATAACCCGTGTTGCCCAGCTTTCATTTAGCCAATTTAAACGTCCTTTTAAAAGCTCCCATATAATGAGTGCTATGCTGTTTATGCCTGCTGTAACCCATAAAAAGCTCTTTTCAGAACTGACTAACCCACCTAAAAACCCACCAAAACTTTCAATGTATAGGCTGACTGTAATATTTAAAAGCACAAGTAATATAATCCAGAGAGCAGGAAATTGAGCAACCATCGTCCACGGTATTATAAGCAATGCCCAAGTAAAAAATAGTTGCCAAGGGTCTGCCCCTGTTTGGTAAGTCTGCCCATAAAAGGCAAGTAAAACGCCGAGTGAGAGGCTGGCAACGAGCAAGGTTGCTTTGCCAATGAGTGATGATTTTTGCGGTGAATCCAAGGCATTTATTGGGGCGGAATTTTTATTACTCCATAAGTAAAATAATACCGAAGCAATAATGAAGGCTTCCACTAATCCAAACTTTGCAAAGCGCCCAAGGTCATCCCAGTTGTAGGCAATAAAAAACATGATGGAGCTGCTTAGCGCAATAACGCCAAGCCAGAGCAATAACTTGCTTAAGAAACTTGTCCAAGCTTGATTGCTGGGAGTGATATTAGCTAGCAATAAAGCGTTATCAATATTGCCAGAGGCAATCTCCCCCGATTTAATTATTTGGGAGATGTCGTGCCTATTTTTATATCCAGAATCCATTATGATGGTGAGCCTAAATTGTAATAATACAATCATAAGCGTAATAGCAAAAATATGAAAGAATGGGCTTATTAGTATCAAACAATGATACTCAGAGTATTAGCCCTGTCACACCCCCCCACTTTTACATGATGCATAATGGTTTTATGCATCATGTAAAAGTGGGGGGGGGGCTATAAGATTAACGTTATCTAAGGCTTAGTCCTAGTAACTAACACACCACGCTTA